>DATDPG010000099.1 GCA_035292885.1 Bdellovibrionota bacterium
CTTTAATCCCACATGCGCGCAAACAAGAATCAACGGTTTGTACGGATCGTTGGAAACAGACGCTCGTGCCTGCGCGCCAATGGCGTGGAGCCGCGCCGCGATATGCCCGAGCGGCGCCAAGAATGCGCCGTACGAAGAAGCCACACCGATATGGTGGCCGAACGTCGAGAGACCCGAGAGAATTCCGCACATGGCGTCTTCACAGATTCCCGCCAACGACAACGTCCGAGACAGCGAATTCGATTTCGCACTCCAGTAACCTTCGGGGAATGAGTCGGCCACGGTATTGACACTCGTCGAACCGAGCAGGTCCGCCGAGGCGACGAAAAAGGCGCCCCCCGACTTCTTATTGTAGTGATTGAGAACCCGGCCGAGTTCCCCACGCAGCGTCGTGCTGGTCCCGATTTCAAGAGCCGGATCCATCGCCGGTTGCTTGAGAGATCGCTGAGCCAAATCGAACACGGCTTCAATGTGCGGCGCATTCGAACGGAGTGTCCGATGCGCTCGATCAAGCCGCTGCCGCGCTTCCTCCAGCCGGTGAGCCAGCGAGAGGGTCGCCGCTTTTTTCTCTTCGAGTGTCCGCCGTACGACGCCCAGCGCTTCCCAATAGCAGGACTCGATCACTTCGGGCTTCCCGCCCCCCTGACAGCGCTGCGCATCGGACTCGCACCGGGGTAATTCCTTTCCCTTCGGCGTGATCAACGGCGACACAGCCGCGAAAAAGGCTTCGGCGCACAATTTGTGGCCGGCGCCGTGCGAGGCTTTTCCTTCGATTCCGTACTTCCATCCCTTCGTCGTTCGATAAATAACCGCCGTCGGTTGGCCGTTTTGAATCCCAAGGGCGTATCGTTGGGCCGCGATTACCTGCTGAAAATCGAGGCCGTCGGGAACAAATACGACGTTCCAGTCGTTGAGATAACAGAGTTCCATCGGATCCCATTGAACGTAGTCGCCCGGCTGGCCGCCGTCCCGGCAGACGCGGTTCGAATCGATCGACGCTTGGTTCCAGTCGACGTGGAGAAATGCATTGCCAAGGCAAGCGGTACCCGCCGCGGCGAGCGCTTCCGCAACACGCCCCGGCGTCATTCCCCCCTCGCCTTCCACGATGTGAACGCGAGGGGCACTTGACCCGTAATAATCGGCCGCTGCATAGGCGAGTCCCAGGGAAGACGCTAGGCCTACGCCCGAAGCTCCCGTCGAGAGACGGACGAACGGCGTCGCCGGCGTTGGATGGCCGTCAAGAGCTTTGGATTTGAACTCCGAGAAGAGCGGCGTCTTCTTGATCGGATTCTGGCGGAAGCCGAGAAGGTCTTCCAAGCGCAATTGCTTCCGGTTGTCGGAGGCCAAGAGTTTCGGTGCGCCAACTCGCGTGACTTCGTTTCTCAGCGCCCAAAGGGCGTAAAGGCCGAGCGCCTTGTGCCCGGCGGCGTACGAAAGAATATCGGCATCTTCGCGATCCGGATTCGAGACATCGTAGTCCATCGAATCGAAGATCAGAGACTGGACGAAACGGCCGGAGGAGATCGAGCCTCCCGGATGGCCGGACATCGGAACGTAGTTGTACATTAGCGCGCAGAGCGATCGATAGACCAGATCGAACGATTCGTAATTTTGAAGCTCTTCAGCCGATAACGGAGGTTTCTGCGATTTCATCTGCTCCGCAATATCAACGTAAATCCCCCGCCGCGGCCCGAATTTCATCGTTTCCGTTTTCATCTCTCTCCTCCTCGTTCGCGTGCGCGGCCGCTGCAAAAAATAATTGTGGGGTCAAGTACAGCACGATAGGTGCGCGCGAAAATTGGCTTGGGTGGCGAGACGGGGGTCCCCAATCCGAGGACTCGCAAGCCGCAGGATTGGGGGTGCACGTCGAGACCGGAGCCCAAGCCTGTTTTCGCTTCTAAAATCAATAGAGTCGTTTGCCTTCATTGACGAACGCACGGAATCCGCTCTTATCCTTTGCGGCAGCCGCCAGGCGCCGCATCCCTTCCTTCAGATCGTCGAGACCCGTCGCGATCGAGATTCGGAGAAAATGTTTTCCTTCCGTTCCGATCACGCCGAAAGCCCGGCGATCCATCGTGGCCACCTGGTACTTGAAGAGCAGAAACATCTGGAAAAGCGTGGCCGGGCTCGTCTTCGGCCGGACGTCCGGCGGCAGACCCCGATGCAATTCGATCGCTCCGATCTCCTCGCACACACCGGCGATGTTGGGAAATACGTAGAACGCCCCCTTCGGCATTTGGCAGGTGATTCCCGGAATTGCGTTTAAAGCCTTCACGACCAAATTCCGCCTTTCCTCGAACGCCTTCACCATTTTTTGGACTTCGGGGCCGCTCTCGGGAGACTCGATCGCCACCTTGCTCCCCATCTGGTTGTAGGCCGCGGTGCAGGAGAAGTAGTTGATGTTCAGTGTCTTGAATACCGCCGCTTCTTCGGCGGTGGGGAAGACGGCCCATCCGATTCGGCCGCCGGTCCATGAATAGGACTTGGACGCGCCGGAAACGATGATCGTTCGCTCCTCCATTCCCGGCATCGACGCGATCGAAATATGCTTGCTGCCGTCGAACAAAATAAACTCGTAGACTTCATCCGAAAAAACGCGCACATCTTTGGGCGCCCTCGTCTGAATCACCTTCGCGATCGATTCCAACTGCTCCCGTGTCGCCACTCCTCCGGTCGGGTTCGAAGGAAAATTCACGATCATCAATTTCGTTTTCTTCGTGATGAGCGGTGCGAGATCCTCGCCGGTAAACGCGAATCCCTTTCGCTCATCCAAATGAATGGGGACCGGTTTGAGGCCGACAAATTCGGTAAACGATTCGTAAATCGGGAAACCGGGGCTCGGATAAATCACCTCATCGCCCGGATTGCAGTACGCCTCTTGGCAGAATCCAATCGCCGGCTTCGCGCCTGGAAATACCACCACGCGGTCCGGCGTAATTTTGAGGCCGCGATTCCGGCCGATGTATTTGGCCACCGCTTCGCGAAGAGGGAGAATCCCCTGCGGATCGCAGTAATGCGTCATATCGTTGTCGATCTGGCGTTTTACTTCTTCGCGAATGTGTTTCGGAAGAGGGAAATCCGGTTCGCCTAAATTGCAGCGAATGACCTTCTTCCCCGTGGAGTCTTCGACCTCTTTGATATAGGGGCCGACTTTAAAAGCATTTTCCGTTCCGATTCGTTGAATTCGATCCGCAAAAAGGGCCATCGTCCGATCCTCCTCGTTTGATTCATTTCTTACGCAAAGCCGGCTGAAGTTAACTGATCCACATCATCTTCATGCCCCAGAACGAGCTCAAAATAAAGAGATCGATCGCCGAGATATCCTTTTCAGGAGCGGATTTCATGCGGAAGTGGATTGAGAACCGATTACGAAGCGGACGAAACCGCGGATAACCATCGCATCGATTTCGCGTTCGTTTACGCTTTTCCGAAGTTCTGAGCGGTCTATTCAGTAAGGATTGAAAAACACGATGACTCAATGTCGCTGCCCGAAGCTGTTGTGCGGACCACAAGGATTCCAAGCAGTTACGCATTGGGTTCGCCCTTTCCGGATACGTCCGAGGGCGACTTGGATTCATTTTCTGGCTGCTGTAGAGTAAAAAGATGGCACCCGACGTTAATAAATGGATTGTCGCTGACCCCGCGATTTGTGACGGGAAACCCTGTGTAAAAGGAACCCGCATTCCCGTCGATCTTCTGCTCGATAAACTTGCCGCCGGAGAGTCCTTTGAACAAGTCCTTGAAGCTCATCCACGTTTGACGGATGAAGCTTTGAAAGCCGCCATTGCTTTTGCATCCCAAAATTTGAAGGCGGATCTTGTGTATCCTGTAGAACAAAAAGTTCGCGGGTGAAGTTTCTCGTTGATGAAAGCGTGGACAAGCCCATCGTGGACGAGCTCCGCGCCGAAGGCCATGACGTCATTTACGTTGCCGAACAGTTCGCCGGACTTTCGGATGAAGCTGTGTTTGGCCATGCGCTGGACCAGAGCCCGCATCTTGGTCACGGCGGACAAGGATTTCGGGGAGCTGGTTTACAGACAAAAGCGGCTTCATCACGGGGTGATTCTTCTCCGTCTCGAAGGTCTTAAGAGGGACGAGAAATCATCCCTTGTTTGCCGGATTAT
Source organism: Bdellovibrionota bacterium (assembly GCA_035292885.1). Lineage (NCBI taxonomy): Bacteria > Pseudomonadati > Bdellovibrionota > Bdellovibrionota bacterium. The sequence continues at coordinate 4,125 of DATDPG010000099.1, forward strand.
CTCGCTACATGCCGAGGGCCTCCCTGGACGGTTTGTAACGTTGACCTCCAGTCGACTGAGAATTCGGCGATGGCCTCCTTCTCAGTGAGGAAATAGGCGCCGCCATCTGAACCGTCTATTCGTTAAGGATCGAATAACCCGCCGGCTTCTCGTAGGGGCAGCGCCCCTCTCCGCAATGCCGCAAACCCTCGGTCTTGTATTTCGAATACCCGTCGGGAAACACCGTCACGACGGTTTTGAACCGGCCGGCGAGTCGCTTGGCCGCCATGAAATTCGCGCCGGACGAAATCCCCACGCAAAAATTATAACGCTGTTGTAAGACAATGGCGGCGGATTTCGCGCTCCCGCTGTCGATGCAGACGACCTCATCGATCCAATCGTGCAAACCTTTCCGTGCCCCGCGCACAATATCGGGAATAAAACCGTCCCCGATACCTGGAATCCCGTGCCGGTCGGCTTTTTTCCCGCTCATCACCGCCGACTCACTCGGCTCCACCGCGGCGATATGAATCTTTGGAAATCTCTCCTTGAGGGCTTGAGCCACACCTATGAGTGTTCCGCCGGTCCCCACCCCCGCGACAAACGCATCGATGGAATCGGAATGAGCCGACATCTGCGCCAGGATTTCCTGGCCGGTCGTTTTATAGTGGCACACAACGTTCAGCGGATTTGAGAATTGATCGGGATTAAACGTTTCCGGTTCCTTGCACATCTTGTCCCGGATCAACGCCGCCTCCGCAAAATCCCCCGCGCGACAGAGAATGAGCTCTGCGCCCAAATCTCGGATCAACTGTTTTCTCTCTTCCGTCATGTTCTCCGGCATGACGATCACAACTCGATACCCCTTTTGAACACCGAAATAAGCGAGAGCAATACCGGTGTTTCCGCTGGTGGCTTCCACGATCTTCATACCCGGTCGAAGCCACCCTTGCCGTTCGCTCTCTTCGAGAATGAAAAAGGCGATCCGATCCTTCACGCTCCCCGTGGGATTCGAACATTCAAGCTTGGTGTAAATGCCCCCGACTTCGAGTAAAGGGGTACGCCCCGGTTCGTTCATCCGGATCCCTCCGGAAGTATTTTGGCCAAAAGTTCTCGAACTTCCCCCTGCTGATTGAGCGGCAGCGTTTTCAGGGCCGCCCACCACGCGTGTCCATCCCACCATCGTTTTGAATGAATCTCGCTTACGGCTGCGGCCAATGCGGCGTTTTTCGGCCCGAACTTCGCCCGAAAGTCGGTTCGAACCGCCGGGACCCCCGCCGGCGGAAGCAGCTCCCCGTCGAACAGGTAGCGGCATCCAGGCTCCGGCAGCTTAAAAGCCCCTTTCCCCTGAAGCTCCTTTTGTCCCTCCTCCGCCAAAACAAAAACGATTTCGGGCGCACCGAGGCCGGTGTAGCCGATCGGTTCGGGACTGAATGTCACTTCGGCCAAAGAAAAGCCGCTCCCCTGCGTCACCGGATTGTCGGTCCGGAGCGTCATTTCAAGACCGGATGCCGCAGCCGCGCGGGCGCAAAAGAGCGCCGCCGATTGAATCCGCTCTCCCGCGCGCCCGGCCAAGAGTACCTGAACCGGCCGGTCAAGAAACCGCCAAGATTTCGTCACCGGGACTCCGCTCTCCTCGGGCGAAACATTGGAAACGGCGCTCTTCGGACCGGCCAAGGCCGGGCGCCTTGTTTCTTGGCGAAGAATTCCCAGGCGCATCCCCTGGCGTTCCGGGAGAGCCCGGAGCTCACGGCCTCCGATCCCTCCGCGCGCCGTGGCGAACGTCGGGCACAACTCCAAGATTTCAACGCACGCAAAACCGGGATGCTCGATCGCTTTTTGAATCGTGACCGCGACGTCGTCTCCGGGGGCGACCGTACGAGCGAAAAATCCCGCCCCGGCAGACATCAACAACGCGCCCAAATCGAGCGCCGGAATAGGGCTGCCGTTCGGCGTCGTCGTTGTTTTGAGGCCGAACGGCGTCAAAACCGAATGCTGACCGCCGGTCATTCCGTAAATCAGATTGTTGTGAACCAAAACCGCGACCCGGGCATTGAGTTGCGCGGCGTGAATCAGATGAAGCAGACCGATCCCGGCCCCGCCGTCGCCGATCAAAACTATCGGAGATAACCCCGGCTTTTCTTCGCTTCGCTCTCCCATCGATATTCCCGCCGCCACCGCCACGGAACGCCCGTGTAACGTGTGAATCGTATGAACGGCGGGGAAAAGGGCGTCGGCTAAGCCGACGCAACCGATATCGGTGACCAATGCGACCCGCTCTTGCGGAACGTCGAGCATCCGGAGCGCCTGATCGAGAGCGCGCAGAACATGGGGGTGCCCGCAACCGGGGCAATGGGGGAACGGCTTCGTCGAATCGAGATAGAGATTCATGCGCGGACAACCTCGCGAATCGCTGCGGGTGAAATCATCGCGCCGATCTGATTCACCTTTTGAACTTCCACGTCGCGCAAGAAGGGAAGAAGTTCCTTGCCGTAAAGTCCGGAAAGATTTTCTTCCACGATGACCACGCGCCGGACTTTCTGAGCCGCCGCTTTGAGCGCCCGCCAAGGAACCGGATAGAGCGACAAAATCTCCAGCAGACTCACCGGATTCCCCTCGCTCTTCGATTGGCGCGCGACATCGCGGCAGGTTCGGGCCGAGATTCCGAAGCTGACGAGCAGCGTGCGGGCGCCCGGTTCGTCCGTCCAGCGAACGCGTTCCAAGCGCTCGGCGTATTGCGAAATCTTGACGTCGAGATGCTGAATTTGGCGAATCGTCTCCGGGTCGTTTTTTCGAAGCTGGCCGTCCTGATTGTGCGCCGAGCCGGTCACCGTGACTTTCCGCGAACCACCGACCGGCGTAAACAAAGGAACGTCCGAAAGAGCCTGAATGCCATAGGGTCTATAGGGACTGTTGGAACTTGGGAGGGACCGAAAGGCCGGCCGAACGTCGGGAAGCTTATCGAGGTGAACGCTCTCGACGGTCATCGCGACTTCTTTGTCGGAAAGCACAACGACCGGCGAACGGAGGCGGTCCGCGATTGAAAACGCCTCGGCGGTCAGCGTGTAACAATCATACGCGTCGACCGGCGCCAACACCGGAATCGGGTAGCCGCCGGAGGTGCAATATTCGACGAGGAAAAGATCTCCCTGCCCTCCTTGCGTGGCTCCTCCGGTGGCCGGCCCAAGCCGCTGAACGACGAGAATGACGACCGGCGTTTCGGTCATCACGGCGTAACCCACCGTCTCGATCATGAGAGACCACCCCGGTCCTGAAGTGGCGGTCATTGCGTGAGCGCCCGAAAGCGATGCACCGACGGCGTACGAAAGCGACGAAATCTCGTCCGGCGCCCCCACGGCGATGCCCCCCAGACCGGGGAGTTGACGCATCATTTCGGCGTACACTTCCGACGAAGGCGTGATCGGATATCCCGCGAAAAAGTCACATCCGGCGGCCAGTGCGCCTCGAACGACCATCTTGTTTCCGGAGCAAAGGTCGACGCGCTCCACGGCTGAAACCATCGGTATATTTTCTACGAGAATTCGCGGCTGAAACCTGATCTAGATCAGCTTGGGTATCAACTCCCCGTAGAACGATTAAAATAGGCTTGTGACTGAATCGCTCCCCGTTTTCCGCATGCAGCTCCCTTCGGATGCGCAATCGCTTCACCAGTTCAAATTGAATCTGAAAATTCGGGCGCTGACCGCGCCTTTCGATCCCGCCTACGGTCTCAGAAGCCGGCTGCGGGTCCGCATCGAAGGGCCTCAAGAAATCGAACCGGTCGAGCTGGATGCGGAGGTGGTGTTCGTCTCCCCCGTTCAGATGGGCATGCAGATCCAAAGGCTCGAAGATCCGGATCTGGATCGCCTCAACCGAATGATCGAATTTCTCGAATCGCATCCGAACGTCTCGGTCCGAT
>DATDPG010000100.1 GCA_035292885.1 Bdellovibrionota bacterium
GTCATGATTTGAAGATCCAGACCTTTTCGATCGCACAAGACTCGAAAGGGTTCCGCCCACTTTCGAATCAGTTCCGCAATGTGCGCTTTTTTCCATTCCATTTTCAGCGTTCCCGATTCAGCCTTAACCGTATCGAGCATGTTCGTGATCATCTGGAGAAGGCGTCTCAGGCTTCTGTCCGCGGGAGCGAGGGATGCGGCAACCGAATTCGCCATCTTTGTGCGAACGTCGTCGATCGCTCCGAGCGCGACGGCAATGGGCGTTTTGAAATCGTGGGAAATGTTGGAAAAAAAACGCTCCTTCATTTTTTCGAGGGTGCGGAGTTGGTCCAAGGCCCGAGCAAGATCGCTGGTTCTTTCGGAGACCTGTAACTCCACGTTTCGAAATGCCGTGGCGAATTCTTTTGCCAAGCCGAGGGCCACCGCGACGGTAAAGACCGCGAATCCATACGGGACCATGTAGGGTGTTTCGGCTAACCCGAGTTCGGTGCCCACGTCGTTTAACGCGCTCAGAATCAGGACGGAAAATCCAAAGGAATAGGTGGCATCTTGAAGCCATCGCTTGCGCACCACGAATTGCCAATACGACAAGAGCAGCAACAAAATGAATAGCCGGATCCATACGACGTAAAGTTCGTACACGCGGTCCAAACTGAAATCACCGATAAGCATAGCTGCTATGATTGAAGTGCTGAAAACCAGAAAGAGCCAAAGCATCCATCGAGGCATCAAATTGAATTTGCTCTTGAGAAAAACAAAAAAGGCATTCGTCGCCGCGATCGCCGAAAACGCATTGATGAACATCAACAACGAAACGCGATCGGTGATTCGATACAATTGCCGGCTGACGGATATTTCAAATCCGGCCAAAGCTATAGCGGTCAGCGCAAACCAAAGGTGGTACTTTCTCTCCGGGATGAGGCCGAAAACAAGCAAGTAGTAGACGCCGGTCCCAAAAAGCAGGAACCCCATTGCGGCGGTCAGCCAAGTCTCCAGAAAATGGGCCAATCGTACCCAGGTTGCCAGTTGCCCGAATTCCACGAGCGCGACCGGACCCTGGAATATTCCCGTTCCCTTCGTCCCGATTTTCTGGACATGAACGCGCAGGGAAACGGTTGCTTCCTTCGGGACCGCCGGACGATTCACTTTATAAAGTCGGTAATCCGAGCGGGCCCACCGCCCCGGCGATTCACGCCCGAAGAAGGCGCCGGTCGATCCTATCTTTACGTCGTCGAGAAAGGCTTCGTCGATATCCCCTATCCGACCGAGCAAAATGGCGGGTTCGGAAAATGTGGAGAGGCGAGATTCGTCCAACAGTCTTTCGTAATTGAGTTCAGTGATTTCTCCCGTTTTATGGAATTGCCGATGGTCCCCCGGGACGTGAACCGATTCCGCTTTCTCGGACACATGGAGATTCCACGTCCCACTGAGGTTCATGCCCCTGCTTGCCCGAGATTGAATAACGTAATGACAAAAGAGACTCAGAACCGCCGGCGAGACGCTGAACAAGAGCGCCAGTATCAGACCAAAGGTCGTTACACGCCCGGGTTTACTCATATCGCGAACCTAGAGAATAGCGCGCTTCTAGCTTTTTGCCTGATGTTTTTTTCGCCGGCTGATGAGGCGTCCAAATAAGGAGGAAGAGTAAGCTTGATAACGCCTCGTCGCCTCGCAATTGGCAATCCAACGAACTTCGTCACAGGCATACTTAATGCCGCTCGGGAAGGGTACAAGGTTCATTTGTTCGGGGATCGGCAAAAGGAAACGATTTCGGCCGGCTGACCGAAAGAGTTTAAGAGCCTCGTCGATCAGTTTGAGAACGACGGCATTCTTCTGGCTCTCGGAAACGTTTACAAAGTGCAGAAACATCGCATCGAAGAGTCGGACGACGTTGATGCCGTGCGATCCGATTTCGATACGCGCAAATGCGAGCAGCTCGGTCCCGCGCTTTGCAACCAAGAACAGGCGGCGACGCGTTAAATTAAAGCCGGTCAAGGCTTTATCCAGCTCCGCCATGTGAATGTCGTCTCCATGCAATCCCAAAGCTTCCCGCTCCAGGGCCGGGCATGACATTTCGAACCATCGTCGGATTCGTCTTTCGTCGTACTTGTTTGCCGGACCCACCGTAAAGTCGGAAGCGACGGCGGGAGATTTGAATTCATCCACATTCACATAATGCAGATGAAACAGTTGCATATTGTGGTGGCCTGAAAAGGGATATCTTTCGACAAAGTTGTAGTAATTGCGTTGATTCCACGCCAGATCCGGGCGGTGATAGCTGATCAGAAACCGCGCCGATTCGCTGCTGAGGACATCGGTCACGACACCGTACAAATCCTTCGCGATGGTTTTGGAGACGGTTTTGTCGATCGCCAAATGATGAACGCACCACGTTTCATCATAATATCTATCCATCTGCAGATGGCCGGCAATTTCATCCAGATTCCGGCACATCAATCTTCGTGACCAACGCGTACCGCTGCTCGCAAGGTTCTTCCAAGTCTGCTTGGTGACATCGTACATCTCGGCAAAATTGGTTTCCGACTCCGGGTCGTCCGTATGGCCGATATATCCGCTCCGCTTAAACAACTTCCAAACACTCTCGTGATCGTTCTTCTCGTATTTCACGTCTATGCTCGGATACCGAATCGCCAACACCAGGTCGTGCCATGCCCGCCGCTGGTCGTTCTCCTCAACATCGACTCGAATTCCGATGTGCTGACCCTCCATCGTGCGCCGGACGGACGCCACTTGCGCCTTCGCATGGACTTCATGATCGCCATCCACAATCCTGAATTGCCGCAACTCGCTTCCGATGGGTGCGAGAAACGAAGCTTTCGAATCCATTACCAGGACGCCGTGTTCGGCGATGTCGAGAATCGGCAAGCCGGCGACATAGTTTGTTCCGAAGACGTCGAGAAAGCGGATGATGATTTTTCGATCCGACGGCACCGAAGCTCTGCTGGTCTCCCGTCGGAGCAAACGTACTAGAGACGCGGGCGGTCTGATTTGCGCTCGGTTCCCCTCAACCTTAACAACCGAAGACGTAGCTATGTAACAGCACTGATAAAGCTCAAATCGAAGCTGAATGGGGCCTTCTTTGAAATCGACCCTGCGACGTTCGTCACAGCGTTCGATGGTGAGCTGCCCAGCGTCGTCTCTAATCACGGCGTAAGCCTTGCTCGTGCGGCTCATCTGCCGCCAGTGAATAAGGGTCTGAGGGCCGGTCCGGGCGAGGTCGTTTAGGATATCGGCAATATCATCTCCGTCTTTCAGCAAATCCCAATCGCTGTCGGTGCTGGCAAAGCTGAGACGTTCGGGCGTTTGAGGAAGTTGAACGTCATACCGAAGACCCACAAACTGGGCATCGCCTTGCGATTTTGTGTGACAGACGGAAACTTGCTGCTTGCAAGATGGTCCGATCTCCAATGCAAGATCTTCCAGGTCATGCTTTTTGAGTTGGAAATACGGACCCGGAATCTCGATTTGAACCCCCAAAGGACTCGCATCCACAACATTTACCGGGATTGAATTCGAAAACGTTTTGAGGCGGAGCGTTTGCGAGACTTCCAGGGAACGTCGTTCAAGTCGGCGCCGGTTCGTGGGTTGAACTAATTGCATCAACTCATTCCATCATCAGATCTCGTGCCATCTTTTGGCGCCATTCAGCGTTCGTAACATATGAGAATACTTAGCTTAATGGCCGGCGCCCCGGGGGCACCCGCGCCATTGACGTCCCGATCGGGGAGCCCACGTCCCCGCATCGATGACCCTAATATTCGTAGGGAAAAAGGGCCCATGTCCGCGATTTGTAGGCAACGTACTCTTGCCCGAAATGTTTTTCCATAGTGCCTTCCTCGGCGGTGATTCTACGTCGGTAGGCCAAGAACCAAAGCGGCCAAAAAACAAGAATCCATGGCCAGACACACAGAAGAAAAGGAATGGTGCCAAAAAACAACAACGCACCGGTATAACTGGGATGACGAATCCAGCGATACGGTCCGCTCTGCACGAGGTTCTGATTCGTCTGGACCTGTACAGTATGCGTAAACCAGCGGCCTAATATTCGCACAGCGACAGCGCGAAGGATCATGCCCGCGGCTCCACAGACGGCTCCGATGGCGCTCAAATACCCTCCATTGACGGAGCAGGGAACTTGATTCGTCGCGCGCCACAGGAAATGCCCGTAAGGAATCAGGACCGTTGCATAACCAACGACATGAAGAATGGTTACGGTCCCCCGGTCTTCATCGGTCTTTTGCTCGGATCCAAGTTTGCTTTGCCGAAGATTCGGCTGACTCCCGATAAAGAGAATGGTCAAACCGAAGAGACACCACAGCCTCCAATCACGATAAACCGTCGGAACCGCACTTGCTGGCAACAAAATGAATAACGCCGCAAGCCCCAAACCCTTCAGCCAAGTCACGGGGAGACGCATGATGCGCATGAAGTTATCAAAATTCCCGGGTTCCGCAGAGAAACTTGTCTGCGACGAAACAGTCCCGGGTTTCGATAAGCCTTTCGCGGCACTTCCCGAAAACTTTTCAGGTTAAGGAGTACTGACATGGCGACGCGTAGGAAGGCTCACTATGGCCGTCTATTTACTGGAATCCGACGGCCGCGAAGTGGCAACGACGTCCTTGCCGAAATTTTTCAACGCCGTGACGTAGATCGGAGACACCGGTTTGGAAAGTGATTTAAAGAAATTGTCACCGGGGCTCGACTCGCGAAAGCTGTGTTCGAGATCGCCAAATGTATGTACGGACACATTGGTGTAAAGTCCTTTAGCTTTTCCCATTTCAATCTCGTTTCCTACCTCTGGCGGCACGTTTAGATCTTTTCCGCCGAAGAATATCGTCACGGGACAATCAACCTTTTTGAGTAGCTCCAGCCCGTTCCACATGTATTCCCGGTACTTTTGTAACGACGTAACCGCCGACCAATTTCCATTATTCAAGGTATAGTATTGGTCATTGCTGTTCCGAATCTTGCTCAACATATCGCCTTCGTACATCGCCTTGTAGAATGCAGAGACATAAGGATACCGTTTTGCGAGAGTGCCGGTTTGATCACTTAAAAAAGGAGCGGCCGCGCGGGCTTTCTGGTACTTCATGACCTCGTCGAAGGGGAGCAAAGCCGGACTTTGAAGCAGTATAGCATCCGGACGAGCGCCAATTTCGAAGGACTTTAATGTGACCAGGCAGCCCTCACTTTGCCCTGCGATTACGATGGGTACCCGCGGAAACCTTTGTCTCATATCTTGAAGAACGGCTTTGACATCCTTCGCCAATACAAGCAACGTCGTATCGGCGTAAACGCCCCCACTTTTCCCGCTCGCGCGCTTATCATAACGAAAAGTGCCGACGTCAATTACCTTAAGAGCCTCACTCATGTCTAAAAACAAATGTCTCTTCGGAACCTCCTCGGGATACATCCATTTGCTCGAAGAATCGAGATCTCCATTTCGATCCTGATTAAAGCTACCGTGGACCGTGATGACCAATGCCTTGGGTCTTTCTGGTACAGTCAAAGTCCCATAAAGCTCAATCCCAGCGAAAGAGCGTATTGCCAATTCTTCCTGCATAGGAGCCCTGGACGGTCCGTTGGTTCTCAAATACCTTCTTACCATATGAAGAGCATGAAGCCGATCGCCGTGATTTTCGACTGTGATGGCGTCGTGGTGGATTCCGAGCCGCTCATTTTCGAGGCCACGAAACAGGTCTTCGCCCGATATGGGGTTCATCTGCAAAAGAAAGATGTCATTGACGGAATCGGCGCCGGGAGCAAGTACGTATCCGACCCACGTGAGTAATACAGGCTTGCGAATGTGTCGGTCGCGGAACTTATGGCGGCTCGAAGCCAAGTATACAAAGAATTGGCCACCACAAGGCTTCGACCCAGAGATGGCGTGGCCGAATACTTAGAGTGGCTGCGCAACAGAGGGTTTTTGACGGCTCTTGCCTCCTCCTCTCCGAACGTGATGGTCCAATTCAGTTTATCGGCATCGAACGTTGATGCATCACTTTTCAGCGCAATCGTCGACGGCGATGGAGTACAGCGCAAAAAACCCGCGCCCGACATTTTTCTCAAAGCGGCCGAGATGTTGCGCTCTTCACCCAACCGCTGTCTTGTTATCGAGGACGCTCCCCCCGGGATCGAAGCGGCGCACGCAGCCGGAATGAAATGTGCTGCGATCACCGGTTCCCTCCCGCCCGAACGTCTCGACAAAGCTGATTTCGTGGTGGAAACGTTCGATCAAGTACGCAAATGGTTCATGACTTGACCACGATCCTTGCGGAAGAACGCAAGGTGTTTGCGGCTTTTAACGTCTGGCGGTCGATCTCCCCCCGTGTCACTGCCTTCGCCAGTCCCGATACCGACGAAATTCCCCATTGGAATATGGCCTATCCACATAAATTGCCTGAGCGATACACACCCGATGAAATGGCTGAGATCGAGAGCTTCTTTCGAACGTACTCAAGGAAGGCCCACCTTCTTTCCACAGACGTTTCCTGGGAATCGGAAGCAGTGGAGGTATCTGAGTACTTTTCGTCAGCGGGCGGACGGATTCTCTCGACGCCGGGGATTGAACTTCTGGAGTTTAACACGGGGTCGAACGAACTTTTTGGTCCGTTCAACGAAATTCTCGCAGCCGGATTCCGGTTGGATCAGAGATCGGCGGCGTATTTTAAGAAGCAGCTCGCTCATCTTTCGGAGCGCCTTCAGAGCCGATTTTGGATCGCTCGTGAGCGGAGTCGATTCTGCGCCATTGCCAGCACGTTTGCGGTCAGGCCCTCGGTTGACTTCTTGTTCAACGTCGTCGTGCTTCCCGAATATGAGGGCCGTGGAATTGCGACACGCTTGTTGGCTGATATTCTCAGGCAAACGAACCAAACCATATACGTCTATAGCCACAACCCCGCCATGAGAGACCAGGTACTTCCTAAGCTCGGGTTTCGTTCCGAAGGTGTCATCTCTGTCGTTCCTCTGATGACTTATCAGGCTCGTTTGCGGACGACGACATGAGTCTCCGCCGTGAAACCTCTCGGGCGAGGTTTCTTTTAGAGTTAGCAACGGTGGTTGAAAATAGCCCTGGTGCTTTAGGTACGTTTGACATTACAAAGGACGGATCCTTGTCCAACAGCCGAGTGGATGGGAACCCTATGCATTTGTTAGGTTCCAAAAGCCCCTGCTGAGGGCCGCGTATATTTCACGTGGGTCTGACGAACGTAACTGACACCCTCCCCGGCTCCCAGATAATCAGCGAAGCGACTTGTCGCACAAGCCACCCGTAATCGCCTTGCTATTTAGGACCGGAAAAGCTTATCTCCTATGGCCTCTCCCACGCTGTGATCATCTACAATTTGTCCTATTTTCGTTGTGCGTTCATGTGTGTCGGTAAGCTGGATTGGCACCGCTAAGAGAAAGACTTTCGGGAGCAAGCGAAGGTTCATGTCGAGACAACGTCTGATAATTTGGGTGTCCTCATATTTATTTGTAACAAGAATACTGCGTTCAGAAATGTCGAACTCCGCAATGAGATCCAATCCGGTGTCCTGCTCGCCAAGAAGCTCATGATCTACAAGAAACAGTGTTGGTTTCCGTTCCAAAGCGGTTCGCACGTGTTCACGGAATTCCCGGCCGGTTTTCAAATGAAGCATCTGAAAATGTTGCTCTGGGAATGTGTTTCGAATTCGCAGTTGCCACGCATCGTGCACTGTCTGCTCGTCGTCAAGAAACAATACGGTTCCTTGGCGCGGTATACGCACCTCGGGAACAAACCAGAGTGGGGGAACACACGAGGGGATACTCACCGTCACTTCCGTGCCCCGAACTTCGTCCGACTTAATTGACACTGAGCCACCAAAGTGACCTATCGTTGTCCTAGCGTGATATAAGCCGAGTCCCGAACCACTCTTTTTCCCAAGTGTGAAACCCTTTTGACCTACCTTGTTCAGAAGACTGTTCGGTATTCCTCGGCCATTGTCGGACACATAAATGTGAATTAACCCCCCTACATTCCCGACCAATTCCACAGTAACCTTTCCTTTGTCATCGAGAGCTTCAACGGCATTGTCGATGAGATTTGAAATCACTCGCCGAAACTGCCCGGCATCGACCGACGCGAACAGTCGATATCCATCAGCGGCTATGCGCGAACCGATCTCGACGCCAGCACATACCGAATATTGTAGCCGCTTCTCCGACAGTACATCGTCAATCATGCTAGCGACATGATACACTTGACGCTCCAAGGCCTCTTGTTTCGAAGCTTCAGCTATCGGAGAACCTTTCCGTAGATCGTTGGCAATGTCAGTAATCCGGGTGACCGCCGATCTAATGAGGTGGCGGGACGCCTCCGGTATGTTGTCACCCACACTGACCACGGCGCTCAGGGCAGCTAGCGGAGAACGAATATCATGCGCTACTTGGGCTGCCAATTCGCCTTTGAGTACCGTGCGTTCCTTCGCCACTAGTTCCGCCTGCAGGCGGTCGAGTTCCCTTCCCACCGCGAGCACGGTGGTCTCGATATCACGTGATTCGTACAGCATAAATTTGCGCTGTCTTGGCCATTCAGCATTTCGCGTGACAAGATCGCGCACACATTCCCGAAGAGACATAATCTCGCCGCGAAAGGTACGAAATATACGGTGGGCGATGAAGAATGATGCAGTTAGGAGACCGGCCACCAGGAGTCCCGAATAGAACATGAATCGGTGCTGAGCCGCATGAAGAAACCGGACGTCTGACACGACGAACAGTCGGGCCTGAATGGTATTGGACCCCCCTAATACGGGGAAAAAAAAGGGCGTCTCGCGAAGGAGAAAGTTTGAAGAGTTTCTGTATAGCGTCAGTTTCTCGGAGGAGAATGCGGAGCATCCCCGGCCGTTCTCATGGGAGGAAGCCGCATAAGCCAAGCACTGTGCACCATCGTCCAACAGGAAGGCCGCCTCAATGCGATCAAGGGTTACGGCCTTTTGTAGATACTCAGCAGCCGACAGAAAATCCGAGTAACTGACCGCTTTGGAAACAGCCCAGCGCGTTTGTTCTACGATGGCCTCGAAGTCACGCACGTAATTATCATGAAGGGTTCTTGGTATGAGGTAAAAAGACGTAAAAATACCGAAAATTAGTAGACACAACTGCGTCGATAGAATGCCAAGTAATATCGCTTTTGAGAGAGATCGCGCTCTGCGCATGTGATCCTACCCTATTGGATGGAGTACATAATAGCGTGGCTTCTGTGGATAACGTAACATATCGCTACGTTGACGATTGATTCGAATATCTGTGTCGGAGAAGAATAGATCCTGAAGATGTGATGAATGCGCTTGGCAAATAACTGCCGAAAGGAGCGGAAAGATCCTTTTTTTGGTGATCTCGAACGACACCGCCATACCGTTGGTATCCATTGTGTTCTTGAGTTGATCGTGAGAAAAACTCGGCAAATCCGCCTCGTTGAGTAGTTCTACCGGTCGATCATCAGCGCGAAACAAGGGCAAGTTCGAAGAAGTAACCCCCGGTTGAACAAATGGAAGTATATGCAACGAATTGACCCCGCGTTCGGACGAAACCGGAACGTCGCGAGAATCAAATATTACGAGGGCTTCTCGAAACGCTTTGTCCTTGGCTCTCGAAACGTCAAAGTCGCAACCGAATCCGTACGATCGACTCTCACCTGCGGACGTAATTTCTGCCATGACGACATGGACTGGCAAATCCAGTGTCATGTAGAAGAAGCGTACCGACCCAAGGACTTGGGGTGATAGAACGCGCAAAACAGGACTGAAGAAAATTGTAAGAAGGACTTGATCACGCTCCACCAACTCCAACAGTGCAGCTGTACGCGCTCGATCCTCTTCCAGTGCACAGCTCATTCCGTTCGTTGTGGGCCGCTTGGAATGAGCGTAGAAGTGGTCGCGTTCAACGCATTCCATGATCGCAGCCATCTGAGCCAAGTGAAGGTCGTGACTTACGCCCACGCCAGAAACACCATGGTTTTTGCCTGTGGCAAGTATGCGGTGAAAAGACAAAGTTTGATAGGTGAGGATCCTATGACTGAGCCGATCGATGAATGCATCCGGGTGTCTTAGAGCCCCCAATGTTATTCCGGTCAACTTCAGGCGATCGATATAGGAAATAAACAATCCCATAACGGCTTAATTGCTTTCGTGCTGATCCACGTCGGATGCCACACGTAGATCGGCGAATTTGATACTGAAAAGCCACTTCGGCGTGGCCGAAAAGTCAACGGTCTTCTTGGCGAATAATGGATGACTCATAAAGAATAACGGAACGATGAAACTCTCTGTTACGAGGTAACGATTAATGTCTTTGGCCAACTGAACGCGTTCACTCGCCCTGGACAGCGTGGCGGCCTTATCAATCATATTGTAAAGCGTCCCGTCGTTCGGATCCGGGATATAGAAATCGTCCGGCCCGAAATCAAGGCTGAAGACCAAGCAAGGGTCACCCGGTGGGACGGGAATAAATAAAAAGCCAAAATCAAAACCCTCGCCCTTCAAACGATTCTCCTTCATTTGGGAAAAAGATGCTTTGTGAACCTCTACGTTGAATCCGTAACGGGCAAGAAACGAAATTCTTCGTCTTTCCATTTCATCCATCGTCCAGGTGTCCGGAAACATATATCGAAGCGTGACTGGTTCGCGTCGAAGCCGAGCATAGACCTCTTCAAAGTCTGAACTCGGACGTGTCCGTACCACAACTCGGCCGCTGTACCCCGGAGGGAAGAATTGATCGGCCGGAATCCTTACATCCAGCACACTATTCTGTTCCTGGAGAAACAGACGCAGTAAAGCAGCGAAAGCCTCCCGCAGCTCCTTATTCTTGAAGGAACCCGAAACGGCATTCAAATACGCTACGTAAACATTATTCATTTGAGGAACAAAAGAATGGATACCGAGAGCTGTAAGCTTGTCGAACAGCCCCGGCGTGTCGATGATTCGGTCATATCTGTCTAAGAACAGGTGGGTCTCGCCGGCGACGAATCGGTCCAGAGCCTCGGGATCCTTCCGTTCGTATACCACGATTGTCGATGGACGCTTTCCAATCGGTTCGAACCATTTGTCATGCCAGCGAAGCTTGAGGTAGTCATTTCGTTTCCATTCCACAATGCGATACGGCCCTCCAAGTATAGGAAGTTTCTCAGGATGGTAGAGTGAGTGGAGGGGGTAGATCGCTTTTGGAACGACACCGGTTCCGGGGAGCGCCAAGAGATAAAGAAAGTAGTCGTAGGGGCGATCCAGTTGGAATTCAATCGTTCGGGATCCAATAATTCGAATCGAGTCTTGATTCTTTTTGGGGTTAATCCACTGATAAACGGGATAGTCGGGCCAATTGATCTGCTTTCTTTTGAAAGAAAAGACAATGTCTTCCGCCGTTATACGACTTCCATCGTGAAAAAATGCGTCCTCTCGGACGGTGACGCGAAACCTCCTTCCGCCGTCGTAGGCACTCCAACTCTCGGCCAACACTCCTCTAAGTGACTGATCTTCCGCCATATCGAACAGCGTCGCGGAAGTGCTACTCAGCAGATACCAACCGCTGTTGTTCATGTTTGCTGCGGGATCGATAAACTTGGGAAAATCAACAAGATCGATGGAGAGCATCGATTCATGCGGAGGTGGAGTTTCGGCGAAAACCGTGGATATGCATACACAGTAGATGGACAGCGGAATCAACATGGTTTTTGGCTTACCTGAGACCATGACAAAGCGTCGACAAAAAAAGGTTAGGGTCGGCTGGTGAGGCGACCCTAACCTCCAAATACAAATCGCCAGATGTCCTTGCGTGCCAGCGTTCGCGTGATTCTTCAGAGCTGCTTAACGGCCACGTGTACCACCGCTTGGGCCCCCGGTATCACCACCCTGAATAGGCCCGTCGTTTGGCAAAACGAAACTGACAGGATTAACGACGAGCACAGCAAACAGTAGGACAAGAACACTTGTTGCTCTGAAAATGAGGTCTTTCATTGTTCCTCCTCGTAAAGGTGTGTTCTGCTAATTGCCGCGTACCATGCGCTCGCGCCGCGAGTCAAGAGTGGTGTAGGGGGAGTGTATTCATTCAATAGAAATTCTTTTACGGCGTCCCGGAGATGAAACAGATTGTGCCATAGAGGATACAGATGAAGTTTTGCGTGTCTCAAAATATCGGGATTGTCGACGAACGAGACGCATATTTCGGCCGGGTTTCGGAACGTCATTCGCTTTATCGCTCTTCAAATTCGAAGGCGAGATCCGGACCACAACATGACAGCTGAAACGACGGGCCCGCATACTCTCGCACGGAGCAATCCGGTTTGAGTCGAGCGGTGATCTTACGAACTCGCGGCAGATAGGCGCCCGGTCCCGGTGTGGCCATCAGCTTGAACGACGTCGATTGGTAGCACGGAATTTCCATCGTATAGACTCCGTTCGTCAAGGACCGTGATCCGGGAAGCCACCGATGCCATTTTTGATTCAAGTCGGTAAGGAGGGTCTCGGGAATTGTCATTTCCATTGAGACGAAGCGTTCAATCGGTGTCGACGGGTCTCCAATTCTTTCGAAACGGTGTTCGCGGTGGGTGCCCTGGTATTCCATAGCAAGCGTACGCGCACGGATTTCCCGGTCCTGCCCTTTCTGCATGAACAACTTGAACCACGGCGTCTCTCCATTCCACTTCCACGTCTCGCTCGCCCACTCAATGCCCGGAAAGATCCGTTTGAGTTTCTCTTCTACATACGCTTCTTTGCCGAGTTTGCTCAAGCACAAACCAAGCCCGGCGTCTTTCCAATCTCCGCTTCGCTCGAGCAGCTCGATGTATATCCCGGAGGAGCTCCGGGGATAGACCCCTTTCCAGGAAGAATCGCCACTCGATATGGCCTCCACACGTGTTCCGGGTATCAGCTCAGCCAGGACCGCAAGCTCGTCGAACTTTGACCGATCAATTCCGACAAAGAAGTGATCGAGATAAAGGTCCAGCTCGTTACCGTTTTCCAACGTCATCCCGTTGTGCATATCACAGCATATCGGTCGGATCATTAATGCTGGTCGGCTCTGGCGATTCTTGCGCGGATTCAGGATGAGGACCTGTCATCACCGATATCTCCCGAGGTACTTGTTAACCAGCTCTTCAAATTCATCCAAACGGGTTAGCGGGCACTGAAAGGAAGAAATGAGATTTGCCTTCCATTTCGAAACTTGCTCGGGTTGGTCTTTGATGTCATCGAGGAGATCCATAAACATCCGAGCCGTGGCCTCCGGTTTCTTTAAGTCGTGGCGAACTCGGACAACCATTTGATGAATTTCAGAAAGTATATTTTGGGACAATTCTGTGTCCATGCATACTTCCTTTCTCAAAATTCGATGCCAAGTTCTGCCATTTTTCGGTACAGCTTGTTCCTCGTAATTCCGAGGTCCTTACAGGTTTTTGTCTTGCTCCATCGATTCTTTTCTAATCGTTTTTGGATAAGTGCCTTTTCATATTGCTTCAAAAGCTCCTGGTATTTGGCATCCGATTTGTCTGGAATTGTTGAATTGTGAACCGGCTGAGATTCAGCCGTTTCATTGTCGCAGGCACGTGAGGAGTCGTTTAACGGACTAGAGAGTTCATTCTGGAAGAACGGGACATCCTCCGCCTGAATCACCATTCCTTTTGAAAAAATGAGAATATTTTCGATTGTATTTTTAAGCTCTCGCACGTTCCCCCGCCAGTCGTGTTCTTTGAGGAGCGTCTTGACATCCTCCGACAAGACTTTCGGGATTTGTGTCCGGCGGTACTTACTTAAAAAGTACTCGGCGAGCGGAATAATGTCGTCTTTGCGTTCGTTTAAAGAAGGGAGCTGGATCATGACGGTATTCAGGCGGTAAAAAAGATCGGTGCGAAATTCTCCTGCCTCCACCTTCTTCGCGATGTCATCGTTTGCCGCGGAGATGACGCGGAAATTGATTTTCTTCGGGGCGGGGTTCCCAATTCTTTCCACTTCCTTTTCTTCAAGCACACGAAGAAACTTTGCCTGGAGGTCGGGGTTGAGGCATGTGATTTCATCCAAAAAGATGTCTCCTCCATTGGCTAATTCAAATTTGCCGATTCGCGTTTGAGTCGCTCCCGTAAACGAACCCTTTTCATGTCCAAAAAGCACCGATTCAATTAATGTTTCAGGAATCGCGGCACAGTTCACGGACACAAAAGGGCGCTGAGGTTCTTCTTCTTGCTGATGAAGGCGTCTAGCGAACATCTCTTTTCCAGTTCCCGTTTGTCCCATCAAGAACACGTTTACGTTATGGCCCTTAAGTCTTTCGATATCTCTTTTTACTTTGGTGATCGTTTGGGAATTGCCAATAATTAGGTCATTGGATGCACTGAGATTCCCGAGTTGCTCCTTTAACAGGATGTTATCTTTTTGAAGTTGGCGTTTTTCGAGAACACGGCTTAAAGCGAGGAAGAGTTCCTCGCGTTCAAACGGTTTATTAATGTAATCCGAAGCTCCTTCCTTCATGGCCTTTACAACCGTCGAGACCATCCGGACGCCACTTATGATGATGATCTGGATATCGTCGCGAAGTTTCTTGATCTTTCGAAGGAGTGCGAGGCCATCCTCATCGTCTTTCAGGATAAGGTCCAAAAGAATGAGCTCGGTGGGTTCCCGGGTCAGGATGTCCAGCGCTTCGACGCCACTTTCAGCCAAAAGGACATCGTATTTGTTTCCTAGAACGGTTTTGAGATAGAGACGCGTACTTTCGTCGTCATCAACAACTAAGATGGAGAGCTTCGTCTCGATGGCCATCTCGTCTCCTTTCTCTCAAAAATCGGACCAGATGATCTCGACCCCTCTGAACGCGGAGAAGTTCGAAGGTTCTTGCTTACATGTGCTCGCCGCTGATTCTAGTGCCCCATAGCGTGTTTGTTGCGCGGCGTCAACATAATGTATCGAAAATAGGACAAGTTGTTACAAATTTGCAATAGCTTGATTGCCGGCGTTGCTAAAACAGAAAGAAAAAGATCAAAAATCAACTAGTTATCTTGGGATATTCCTTTCCGATTACGCCCGAGATCCCTCTTGGTAAATCGCTCGTAATTTCCATACCTGTCGAAAGGAAAACTTTTCTGTAACCGGAAGAGAGCAAATTCCGAGCTATAACGATTCCGCACACATCGTTCGCAAGATTTAAATCCACGTAGATGGGAACCGAAGGGTCTATCCTCGCTTTTTCAAACTCTTCGTACGACGAAAAAGTAGAGAGCTGATGCCCACGAGCTCGAGCTACCATCAACCATGCTGCGCGAATTAATTCATCATCATCGATCAAAACAAGATCCGGATGAGTCATGCAAGAATCGCCCCGCGAGCAAGGTTCCGCACCCAGCTCTCCAAGTCAAGTTCGAACGTTTCAATCCCTCCGCCGTTTTTGGCTCTCCAAGAATTTTCGATACCATTGCTTGATCTCCCAAAGCGTGCCGACGTATTCCTCATTCGTTTCGGAATTCCGACAATGGTAAAGCACGTGCGTCTCCTCGTTATCCTTGAGAAGCTTCACTTGAATGTCGAGAAGCTGGAGGACCTTGCCGATCTTGAGGAAGCTTCTTCCATCCACCTCGAACGTGGTTTTGGTCTTCCGAACGTCACCGTTCTTCACGCATTGGACGACGGCGCGGACGTGACTCTGCGTAAACTCCTCGTCGAGCTCGCCGATTTCGCACATCAGTTCATCTTCCACGTCCTCGGCGATTTTGCACATGTAGTGCTCGTCACTCTTTTCCTCGAACTGAAAATCTTCAGCGGCGGCAGAGACTGTATCGAGCTTTTCGACAATGCCCGTAAGACGATTGAGGGCTTCCTCGGTTTCCTCAGCGAGGAGTTCCGAGGCACCTTCGCATTTCCACCCATGCTCTCTTCGTGGGGCCGGACATTTGGTTTCGATGCAAATCGTATCTTTGTCATTATCACCTTGTCCCAGGGCCGATTCGGCAGTCCCAATTACGAAGACACCGATTCCGACGATCATTGTTATGTTTTTCCGGCTCATTCCGCCCTCCTTCCGCCTTCAATCCTTGATTCAATAGCGGTCAACGAGATCTCCGTCCCGGCGTCCTAGGCCCCAAATAGTTGGCATATCCGGATCTTCGAATCTCGCTTGCGGTCTGCGCACGGTCGGCGCCTGACAGTGCGTGGCCGGTTCAGTCCCGTATCCCCACTCGGCAAACGCCTTTTCAACGGTATCCCAGACCCAGCGTGTTCGAACGGCTCGCCCCGTCTCCAGGTTCGTTGCCATGGCCACGACGTACCAATCGCCGCAAAGCTCGGCAAAGATGGGCGAACCATCAAGGAAGCGTGTGTCGTCATCTTCCTCGCAATCGTGCCATACATGCTTGGCGTCCGCGGCCGTGATCCGGCATCCTGTTTCGAGCTGAGGCGTGAACTGATTTTTGTACGTGTAACCCGCCATATTCCAATAATGGCCGTTGCGCCATGATTCCGGAAAAACGGCCGCACAGTTTCTTGTGTTGATCGTTTCGACAGGTAATCGTCGGTCCAGCCGCGCGACGGCGAAGTCGCCGTCCTTTTGATACCACCAACGCACTATATGTGCAGATCCGAAAGGAGCTCTGCGAGAAGACTCTGAACCAGGGAAAAAGTAATGCGCTTGTCGGTTATTATTATCCACGCAGGCGGCCGATGTGAAAATGACATCTTGATAAATTAGGACGCCTGAACAGATTGCGGCCTCGCCGGAATCGTTATATCGGGTGAGCTTCCCAATCGTCCCCAACGGCGCTCCAGCGAAATTGAGCTGGTGCGTGGCGGGCAAAGCCCTCGCCATCATTCTGCCTCCACCATCCAAGACATCCGAAAGAGAAAGACTAGCTCTGCCAAGGCTTAACATCGTGCAGGCGCCGTCGGCTCCGCGGAGCTGTCTCCGATATCTTTCCTCTAAATCATGGAACGACTGCGCCGCTGCGTTAAGCGAATGAAGCGCGATCGCCACGCTCACCAGGAAACCGATGACCGACGACCAGAACCAAACTTTTTCTTCCATGCCGATCTCCTTCCGTCCTCATTCAGCAAAGAATGTTCCAGCGTCATCAAGAGGGAAAGGAACGTTGATCGGTCATTTCTGCCACGCATGATCCGGACAAGCTGTTTCGTGTGTGACACAGTTTGTGGCGATTTTTCGTTCGACGATAACCTTTAAGCGCTCCGAACTCGCACCTCGCCACCGGCATAAACATTGCGTTTGTATTGTTCGTATGAAGCACTGTCCGGCTCTCGTCGTTCTGATGCTTGTTGCGCCGAACTTAATTGCGGAAGCGGGAGGGAGACGTGAGCCGGACTCAGTTTCGCTCGCGCTTCCGGAAGATATGTTGAAGCGAATGCGCCAGGAGATCTCCCGAAACTTCTTCCCGGCATACCGGTCGTACCGTCAGCGCGAAGGTATCCTTGAAGAAAGAATTCAGGAGGAATGGGAAGATCAAATATCGGAACTCGATGCCGACACCGATCTTTCGAACCGTCTCTTGCGCGAGTTTCGGAAGGAATTAGGGACAATCCCCCACCCGCAACGTAGCGGCTTCAACGATACGTTCGGACCCAGGTCGGATACGGGGGAAGACGCACATATGGAATTTATTCCCGTGGAAGTGGCGAAGACCTGGAAAAACGCCATTCAGCCCGACAGCTGGAAGCGTGAATTCGGGCAGCCCTCTTCGGACGAAAGTCAACGCGAAAAACGCTTCAATCAAAAGGTGACCACATGGCTTACGCACGACAACAAGGGCCGGATCAACGGCTTTGGCAAGTTTGTGAAGAAATTCATCGATGTGCACGGCGGAGGGAAACCCGAGAAAACGCTTCGGTCCGATTGGCCGTCGTTTGAGGATCCATAGAAGGAGCGCGCGATGGAACGATTCATTCGAGTTGCAGTTATTTTTCTCCTATCGTCTGGAGTCGCGTTGGCTCAAGATCCGATGAAGAGGAGACCGCGCGGCAGAGCGTTTGAGATTGCCGATTGGGGAGGGGACGGAATCTGTCGGGCGGGGATCACGGGAGAGGATGTCTGGATTCAGGCAGATCCGCGGAACGATCTGATCAACGCCCCTTCGGAAGCGATCTTTTATTACACGCCCTCCATGTTCTTTCAGAGGGTCCCGTCGGACGAGGCTCCCTTCACTGAAGTGGACGACACATCGGGGCGACCATTCGCCGAAGTACGCTTTTTTCTTCTCCGCGACGATGAGAAGGTCCTCGAGTGCCTAAAGCAAACGATGGAGCGAAAGTACGGCCAGACGTTTCATGGCGATCAATTTATTCCCCTACCCGGCCGGGCGTTCAACGTGCGTCTCTTAAAGCCGGAGCTTCTGGATTTTCAGATCAATTATTATTATCCGCCGCTCGATCCGGAAGATGAAACGGACGACATCCTCCTCGGCGACGTCATTCCCGTTTCGTTGAGCGTCCCAAAGAAAAATTTAAGCGAGTTCCTCTACTATCTTGAACTAGGAATCGATTTCAATATCCGATACGGCTACGCCACGAGGGAAACCTCTCAAAATCGTTTGTCCGGAACTTCTCTTGTCGAGGTCTCGGCGGAAGCGGAGAGGAAATTCTTTGGCGAGCGCCAAAAGGTCTACGCCACGAAAGACCAAGTGGCCCGCCTCTTCCTCGATTCACGGATCGAACAGAATTATCAGGTCCTTATTCAAGATTCGCGAGTGGCTCAAAATTTGCTCGATTTGGTTGACCGTTTCCTTCAGCAGCATAGTCAGACGGCCGTCAAGCTTGCGGACCTGGCCAATGGATACCTCACGACGTACGGCCTCAATCTCGAGGACGATTTTTTCAAGATCGACTTCACGTCCACCGACTCGAGGCAGACCGTTTCGGTTCGTGAGAATCTCACGGCGCAGTCGAATTTTTGGCAGGAATATAGTCGGCGGTCGGGAGGGGGCGGCTTTAGCTTTTTCGGAATTAAAATTGGGGGCGGTGGTTCCGGTGACAGTGGAAACTCGGGTGGGAACAAATCCGTTCGGAAGGTCATGGAGGAAAGCGGGTCGTCCGTTCTCAAAGAAGGGCGCTTCTCGGGCGTCCTCAACGCCACGTTGTACGAAATCAACCGGGCGAACTTACAGCAATTCATGAAGACGCAATTGGATGTCACAGTGCAGGGAGACACGAACATCCGCGTCCTGAGTTTCGTCCGGAATTCCGTTCGGCACAGTTGGATCTGGAGACCGGAAAGATGAATTTGAGCCGCTGGTTCTTGGCCGCGCTTGGAGGCTGGACAATGGCTTTGGCCGGTGAAGCTCCCAGCATCCCGTATGTCCCGGTCTCCGTTCAAATCGGCGACAGCTCCCTCACACTTTTTGTTTTTCGGGCTTCGGCCGGGGACGCGGAAGCGATTTCCTACTACAGCCCGCTCTTTCTTTTCGTGGAGCACCCGTCTTCCTATGGCGTCTTCGTTGAAGTCGATCGTTCCAGGGGAAAAAACTTGGATCAGAACATCCTCTATCTCTACGTTTTGATGTGGGATCCGTCGGTCGCGTCGCAGATCCGGTCCAAACTGCGGATGACGGCCGACCAGCCGCTTCAATCGATCCCCTTTCATGCCGTGGATGTGAAGCTGAAGGTTCCGAGCACGGGAAAGTGGGTTAATGCCGCGCGCTTCCTCGAAGGAGACATCGGGGTTTTTGGCCGTTCGATGCGTTTGGCGTTTACGCTCTCGTATCCGGAGACGGAAGAAATCCTGAAGCAATTCCGGGAAGAAGGCGTGACGCTCCGGATCAGTTATGACTACCTTTCGCTCTATCCCGACGAGAACGTAGGCCGCAGCTCTTGGCAGTATATTTTCCCCCCGGGGGTTCTGGATTCTGTCTTTAACGGTCGGTCGGAAGTTCTATTAACGGAGTTCCAGCTGGCCGCGCTGATCTCCTTGGCCACGAAGGAAGTGCGCGTGAAAACGATCGTGAGCGATCCCGCAAATGCCGATCAGATCCTCTCCCGCCTGCCGATCTTAACGTCCGAGTTCGAACCGATCTCCGCCGGGCAAGCTTCTCTCCAACAACTTTCGAGTTTTGCACCCCCACTTTCACCCGAAGAAGACGCTCCCCTCCTAAATTCACGGATTCGTCATCGACACGACCTGATCCTCAAGTCGAGAAACCGGCAGGGAGAACTTTCGGAAGCCGAGAAAGCCGAACTCCGCGCCGTCAACATCTACCGCGTCCCCAGAGCTCAGCTCGAAAGAATCCATCGATCCATCGTGGACTTGACGACATACAAGGAAGGCGTGAGCAATGTTGTGATTTACCGGGAGACAGCAAAAGACCGGATCCAGGCTGTGGACGCACTCGGTGGCATTGATCCGGCCTTCGAACGTTTTCCGTTTGATCGGTCGGTGTCAAAAGTGAACGCGCAAAAAGAGCTCCGGGCGTTCGCCGGCGCCATTCGGGTTCTCCGACCCACTCCCAAGCAAATCGTCGTCGCGCGGAGGGAAAACCGGGACCTCTATACGCTTTCGCTCTCCCCGCCCGAACATTTTCACAGCGTCGCCGAATCGTCCGGCGAGAACTGCGTCAAAATCTTCGTCGAAAACCCGTTGAGCCGCTATCGCTCATCCTATTGCGTGGACGTCGACGCGCTGAAACTTCGATATCAGCGACTCGAACCTCATGAAGGAGAACTCGAATTCATCCTCCGTCCCACCGATATCGCCGTCCAGTACAAGAACGTTCGGGACGCAAGAGTCCGAAGATACGCTGCCCTGGGCGGTCACCGCTACGTTCGGAGTTGGATCGACTCGGAGAATCCTTCGATCGTTGTGGCTGAAAGTTCCTCCGGGCAGCGAACCTCGATTCCGTTGGAGGCGCCATGAAACGCGCCCGCCTCCTTCTGGCACTTTTCCCGGTTCTCTTCATTCTGACTGCCTGCCCCGAGATCGATGCCCCTCTCCCTCCCATCGGATCCCAGACGCCCCCTAAGGAAGCCGCCCCTGCTCAGAAGCCGTCGGAAGAAAAGCCACCCTCGCCGGAGGAGGAACGACCCGCGGTGCCTAAGGAGCCTTTGCTCGTTCCTTACCCCGTCTACCAATTGGAACGGATCATAGAAGGCTCTCAGGCCATGTACGACGTCCGAGAGACGCTCGGGAGTCCCAACCTCATCAAACTGGTGTCGTTCCTCCGGCTGGAAGACCGCAATCGCGCAAGACTCCAGATCAGCGTCTTCGACCACTTCCGACTGAGTTACCTGGTCGAGCTCTATTACGCGTATCATCTGCTTGGAAAGCGCATCACCCTCGAGGCGACGACACTTCGCGAGGCGAGCTTCGCCGACGGCCTCTTCCGCGCCTTCCGAAACTCGACCTATCTTTCGCACGACGAGAACGCTTCATACGTTCCCGCGGACCTCTTAAGGCAGCCCCATACCCTCGTCGCGGAGTTTTTCGGATTCCATTTCCATGCGGGTCTTCCGAAGTCACTGGAAATGGAGATTCCAAAGGACTACGGCGCGCTTCGGTTCCCTCTTTCAGAAGACAAGTCGAGAAGTTACGTATTCCTGCCCGCGAACAACCCGGCGTTTCAGGTTGGGCAAAAACAGAACGAAATTGCGGGCGGCAACATCTTTCGACAGATATCCGCACCTGCTGTGTATCGCGGCGCCAGCATTCGTGTCTACCGCGACGGAGCAAACGAGCTGAATGGGAATCCAACGGACGACGTCTACTATGTGGAACCGCTCGCCTGGATCGAAGATTCCAACGGCCGGCTCTTCGCCCACGTCTCGGAGGCCAAAGCCTACGAACTGGTCCAGGGAGAGACAAACTCGGTGCCCCAAGGATCCTTGAAACGCTTACCCAACCTTTCAGAGGTCCGGATCACGGAAGGAAAGAAGGCGGATCGTGCGATCGACTCGGCATGGGTCGACGAAGATCCCGTTGAGGTCACGTTACCCCTTCCGTCTGGCTCGGAGAAAACTACGGTCTGGGTACATTTCATGGACGAGGCGGGCGAATCCATTCTTTCCCGTGAGCTTTCGAATTCGACCGAACCGGAGACATGAACCGTTCTTCCGTGTTCTGCTTCGTCACGATGCTGGCGTGGCCCACGTTCCTCCTCGCGGAACGCGTTTATCACCCGGAAAAAGTCGAGGTGGACGTGGCCATGAACAACGGCCGTTACCGCGTCGTTTTTGAAACCGACCTCGAACGAATCGAGCAGTCCACCCGCTGGATGACGAGATTCGATTTCGACACGTACGATTGGACCTCGCTTTTCGGCCGGCTAGCCGGGCGGGCGATGAACGAAATCAAACTCTCGTTGATCGAGGGCGTCACCGAACAACTGGCCGACATCGCGGACGACAACCGGTTCGACCAAGATCAGACGGCGGGTCTAGCCGCGGCATTCGTCTCCACGCTTGCGAAAAACGCGAAACCGCGGCCGCCAGGAGACAACCACTTTTATCAACCGTACGAGCTTTTGATGGTGGGTCCGGCTTCCATTAAGGAACAGATTCTCCTTCTCGGGGCCCTGCTCTCTTCGCTCTGCTTCGATATCGAATATGTAGCCCTCGAAAAAAAATGGTCTCTGTCCGTGCTCGGAACAAACCTCGCCCAGCCGGGAACCGTGAATCTTCCCGAATCCGGTCTTTATCGAATCGGCGACCAGGTGTTCCTGCTCGTCCGATCGGGATCAGCGGATCATCAATGCAAAAGCGCGACCGCCCCTTGCACGGCCCGGGTGATTGAAGTCGACGAAATCTGCTCGCGCGAGCCGCGATATCGGAGACCTCTGCGCCGGGCGCCCGATCTGAACCTCCTTCCGAGTCGCATCGCATACGCCATGGCGGCTTCCGAACGATACGCGAATCATCAATCGTACAATCGAGGGTGGGACATGGATGTCGGTATCGCCGTCTCCTCCATCGGGAAATGGGGACCGCCTGCACGAGCTTCCGTGGGACTTTCTTCGGGTCGGACACGGACCAGCCAACGCCTTCTGTTCGGGAACACCCGGGAACACTTCGCCCCCCGAGACATTCAGCCCCTGCGGCGATGACCGGATTTAGCCGAAGTGCCGCCGCACTGATCGCCCTGCTTCCTGTTTTCGCAGGGGCATCGCCCCCTGAGGCGGCGGATCGTTTCTTCGAATGGAGCTACAAGGGAAAAGCGCACCGATTTGCGTTCCACGTCCCGAATTTTCGATCCTGCCAGGAAGCGATTAAGGATTTTCCGCACGATTGGGAGGAGCCGGTCCGTTACTTATCCAATTATCCGTGCGAGGAGTCTTTGGTATGGATCGCCGGCGAGCTTCGGGATGTCGGGCGAGATCTCGGTTACGGCCGGGCCGATTTCGCAAATTTTCTCCTCAATTTCGTGAGGTCGATCCCATACGCATACGACAAAGATTCCACGGGCCGTCCCGATTACACCCGTTATCCGTACGAAACGCTCCTGGACCGGACGGGAGACTGTGAAGATTTTGCCCTTCTCTACTCCGCGATCCTGAGTCACTGGTGCTTCGACGTCGTCCTTCTGAACACACCCGGGCACGTGGCGGTCGGGATCAACACGAAGACGTGGAACGAGAACGCGTCGGGTACTTACTACGATTTCAACGATGGAAAATATTATTACTGCGAGGCCACGGGCTGCCGAAATGGGAGGTGCGACGTCACTCGCATCGGGGAGACTCCGGAGATTGAGAACGCCGCAGAGAACCAGTACGAAGCGCGGATCATCGATGTCCCGAGAATCTGCACGTTCCCGTCGCCTTGAAAAAAGATTGTAATGAAAATTTTGACACAGACTGTTTGATATTTGGAATGCTTCGTTTCGGAAGCCCACATTAGCGCCGTGGAATTCCTCTAAAGACGCGCAAATAGTAGTTGCGAGATTCTGGTACGGGACGTGCAATCCGACCTGCGGAGGTGGCCGATGGCTAAGAGGCTTGGTCTCATTGCGTTTCTGCTGTTATTTTCAGCGTGCGGTGTCACGGACACAATCGACTCCTTCCAAGAAGCGGTCCAACGATATTCGATCGTTATCGCCGATGGAAACGAACAGGCAGACTACGTTGGAACCGAACTGATAAAACCCCTCGCGGTAGTTGTCCAGGGGAACAAGGGAGATTACCTGGGCGATCAATTTGTGGAATTTTCCATTCTTGACGGGGACGCCCGCATCGTGGGTGAAACCATCGTTCCAACAGCTCCCGATGGCTCAGCCTCAACCAGGATACAATTGGGTAACTCCCCTTCCCAGATTCAGGTTCGCGCCGCCCTCCGAGTGGAACCGTTCGACGAATCGCGCCACGCCGTTGTCTTTACGTTGACGGCGGTTCCTTTTCCCCCGGCGAAACTCTTCATGTTCGACAGTCAATCGAATGGCCAAACCGGCACGGTTAACCAGAAGTTGCCCCTTCCTCTCCGCGTCGTCGCAAAAGACTCCAGGGGAAATCCGGTAGTGGCGCAGGATATCGAATTCAGAGTTGCCAGAGGGTCTCCGGACATCCAGGTTACAAATCTAGTAAAAACTGATTCCAACGGCGTGTCGGCCACGGAAGTGATATTGGGCAAAACAGCGGAGTCGATTTCGATCGAGGCGACCTGGCTTCCGAACGACAACAACGACCCGAACCGGAAAGTGACGTTTTCGGCTACGTCGAGCCCGAGTGATACCAAAATTTTGAGCTTCGTCGGACATATAAGCGATGGGAAGCGGGCCTGTGCCGCCGAAGGGTCGAATTTCCCGGGAACCGGCGTGCGCCTCAGCGATCTTTACGGGAATCCGATCGCAGGAGCAAAGGTGAGAGTCGATCCCGATTCCCGAGGAAAGATCGACGATCAGCCTTTCGGCGAGGCAAAGGACCTGGATACGGATGAAAGCGGGGTAGCCTCGTTCACCCTGACTGCCGGAAGCGTAAGCGGCTCGGCTTATAACGCCGCGACGACCGTGACAGCATCCGTGCCGGCCGGCCCCACGTCGTCCGCCGCGTTCGATATCACCAAGGGCCGGTACCTGTTCAACAGCCGAGGCGATGGAAACACGATGTACCTTTATGGAATTACCCTGGCATTTGGTTATCAACGGTACTTCGATTTTCCTTTCGTTGTATCGGCCCGGGGCGCATGTTGGTCTTCCCTTCCGAGCACTTTCATTTCCGTCAGTCGGCTTCAGGTTATCGGTTGCCCGGGTATCTTCCCTTCCACCTCGCTACCGGACCCGGTTTATTGGCAGGTCACGTCCGACGCCAACGGCGACGTTTCCACACTATGGAGAGAGTTGGTTGGAGACATATGGACCGGGCTCCGCTTTACGACCCGTCTGACGGCGAAGGCAGCCGGGACGAACGATCTCATCTTTTACGTGAGCCATCCGGACTGCGAGTAAGGGGGAGAACCTTGCGCGCATAGTCGCCCCGGCGCTACTCGATCGCAAACAGATCTGAAAAACGGCCGGACGGAGAAACTTGTCTGCGGCGAAACAACACGTAAAGTTTTAAATAAAGGAGCCCTATGAAACGTTTCCCCCTCGTGCTGTTGTTATCTATCCCCTCTACGTTGTTCGCCAGCGGCCTTTCTAAACCGGTCTATGTCGGTCCCAAGGCGATCGGCATGGGAGGAGCCTTTGTCGGTGTGGCCGACGATCCGACGGCGATTTACCACAACCCCGCCGGGATAACCCAATTGTCGGGATATCAGGTGGAGGCCGGAATGGACGGCCTGATTACGGCCGAGGAATATACCCCTCCGGGCGGTGCGCCCCCGGAAAACGCGGACACGGAATTTATTCCAGTCCCTAATTTCGCCTTTGTGTCCGATTTTCTGAAACCGGTCTGGTTGGGTATCGGCGTCTTCTTCCCGCACGGGAACGGCGGCAAGTATCCGACCGCGTCGGCTGCGCCGTTTAATCCGACGGAAGGTAGGATTTATTCGATGGAAATCGCTCCGGCGGTCGCTTGGAAAATCATTCCGGAATTGAGCCTCGGAGGCTCCTTGCGAATGGTACGCGTGTCATCCGAGCTGAAAGGTCAGGCTTTACCGGGCGGCGGAACATTGGAAGATCTTGACCAAGCCGGTTGGGGAGTGGGCGGTTCGGCCGCCCTTATGTTCACTCCGTGCCCCTACTTCTCTCTCGGTGTGAACTATCGTACCGGCGTGACGGCTGACTTAACGGGAACCGCTACGTTTTCGGGAATTCCTGGGCTTGGGACGTTGCCATCTTCATTGGATCAGCGACTACCGACACAGGTGAATGTGGGTCTATCGGCCAAACCCATTGAAAAACTGACCGTGGCTGTGGCGTACGGTTGGGAAAGAAATTCTGAAATCGAGAACCTAGTGCTCAACGTTTCCGCACCGGTCGGGACAATTATATCTCCGCAGAACTGGGAAGATTCGCACACCATCCACTTCGGCGGCGAATATTGGATTCTTCCGGAGCTCGCGGGCCGACTCGGCTACGCCAAGGACCTGGTCGATTCGATTCCGGATCCGGCCATGAACCGCGTCGTCGGCGATATTGCGGCGCATGAGGTATCCGCGGGATTGGCTTACAAATGGAGCCGGTACACATTTGCCGGCACATGGAACGCCCGCTTTGGAGAACGCGATATTCCGCTCAATGCCGTGAACCCCTCGCCGGGCCATTACGACGCCATCGTTCAAGCGATCAGTCTGGCGGTGGGTGTAAGCCTTTAGGATCCGTTCGGTTGGCCTCTTGGAGAAGCCGCACATAACGATCCTTTCCAACGTCTTCGTCCGAGCCACTTTTCGTTACACAGCTCAAACTCGCCTCCTGGTCATGGGAATAAAGTGATTCCGCTTGGAACCGTTCAATCGATTAACTACACCGATCAATGAGCAGGTGCGCGAGGTCCTGGAGCGCCTGTTTCGTGCCCGAATGCGGGAAGGCTTCCATGACGAGATCGGCCTGGACGGCGAGCGTTTTGAGTTCGTCGTGCGTTTGATGAATCGTCCACGGGAGTTTGGGGTGTTTTTCGAACGTCCGGATCAGGGAATCCGGAATCTCTTTCCGCTCAAACGCCTTTGCCGTTTCGTTGCGCAACTGTTCGTCGGCCTGAACCATGCGCCAGGTGACCAGGTTCAACTTCCCTTCGCGAAGGTCGTTCCAGCGATGTTTGGTCTTCGTTCCAATGACGTCGAGAAGATCATCGGAGAGTTGGAAGAGCAGACCAAAC
This sequence comes from Bdellovibrionota bacterium, assembly GCA_035292885.1. Lineage (NCBI taxonomy): Bacteria > Pseudomonadati > Bdellovibrionota > Bdellovibrionota bacterium. Next base: position 27,193 of record DATDPG010000100.1, read on the forward strand.
GAGTGCATGTACGTCTCGATCGCTCCACGGCTGTTGTTCCGAGCGAGAATCGGCCCGACCAGGCCGCACCAGCGGAAGAGCGAACTCGTCTTCAGCTCCGTGACCTCGTAATAGCGTTCCCCGCTCGAGGGAATCTTGAATTTCAGCTCGTATTGAAGGAATTCGCCGGAACAGAGTTTTTTGAGCGTCTCGCAGAGCAGAAGAAGAATCTCCGGATGACCTTTTGTGGCGATCTGCTGGATCACGTCGCTGATCAGGTAATCGCCCGAAAGAATCGGCAGCGTGTTGTCGTAAATCTGATTCGCGCTCGGCCCTCCCCGCCGTTTGTCCGCCTCGTCGATGACATCATCATGAAGCAACGTGGCCGTGTGGATCGCTTCGGCGGCCCAAGCATAAAGGTCCAGACGTTCCGGTGAAATACCGGCCATCTCCCCGAACCAATAAACCAGATGCGGGCGAATCCTCTTCCCTTTGCGTTCCCAGAGCGTGGCCGTGACGTCGCTGATCTTCTCCACGGTGGGCGGATCGAATGGGCCCCTTTTTATCGACAGACGTTCGACATGCGGAGCCGAACGCTCAAAGGCCGCCGCTACGGATGTTTCACTCATGCGAAACTTCCTCGCGCGACGAATTCCACCGTCAATGCCATCCCCGTGCAAAAAGCGGAACTCAACAGATTCCACGCGGGCGAGGGAGGCCGTCTTTTCGTCTCAAACAGGACAAAAAGCGCCGCCCCGACAAAAACAATCTTCGTGATCCAAACCGTTGGACTCGAAAGAAGGGCGAAACTCAACGCCAGGAGAGACGACATAAAAAGGATCTTGGATACGTTCCTGGCCCTCTTGGCACCGAAGCGAACCGCGAACGAACGTTTTCCGGCGATGGAATCGGTAAGCACTTGCCGAGGTTGATGCGCCAAGAGGATCGATACCGCCAGAGCCGAATACGCC
>DATDPG010000101.1 GCA_035292885.1 Bdellovibrionota bacterium
AGGCGGGGAGAATCGTGCCGGGCAGTCGTAAGGCGATTCTTTCGAACCGGATTGTCATCATCGCGCACGCTTCTTCTTCTTGGACGATGAGCGCTCCCCAAGATTTGGTGAAACTGCCGTTTCAGTATCTTTCGCTGGCCAATCCCGATGCCGTGCCGGCGGGAAAGTATGCCAGACAATATTTGAGCGGCTTTCAGGTGAAAGGGAAGACGCTCTGGGAAATCCTTTCTCCAAAAGTGGCTCCCACGCTGGATGTCCGGGCCGCTTTGGCCGTGGTGGCGGCGGATCCGTCGATTGTCGGAATCGTCTACCGGACCGACGCAGTGGTTTCGAACAAAGTGAAGATTCTTTTTGAAATTCCGGAGAAAGATGTACCGCCGATCGTGTACACCGCAGCGCGAATTCAGCGACCGGACGCGCCGTACAGCGCACGAATGTTCTACGAGTTTCTCTTCACCAAAGACGCCCAGAGGATCTTTCAAGAACATGGCTTCGCGCCGTTGGAGGCGAAGGTCGCGGCGCGATAAGTATTATTAAGGCCCGTGCGCTTAAGCCATCTTCACAACACCAATGTCCAATCCGAGCGGCTCGAGAAGTCTTCGGATGGTTCTAAGCGTCGGATTACGTCCTTTTCCGACAAACTTATACACATTGGGACGTTCAAGCCCTTTTACTTTTCGGGAATATCGGGCAACACCGACCGCTGCAATCACGTCTTTAAGGGCGATTTCGAGGTCCAGGCCCTCCTTCATCGCTCCCAAAATATAGGCCTCTGCGTATTTCGGATTTTGAAGACGCTCATGGAGTCCCTCGCGCCACGTCTTGGGTCTATGTTTTTTCTTTTCCACGCTGTACCCCCTTTAGTTGCCTGTAATTAGTCCAAAATAATTTTGCTTTATCAATAATCCCTTGCTGCCTCTTCTTTGTCCCGCCATGAAGAAGTATGATTCTTTCCCGATCGAACCCGAAATAGACACGCCAACCCGGTCCAAAATCGAACCTTGCTTCATACACTCCCTCTCCCAGATGCCAATGATCGCCCAATCCCCCCTGTTCCATTTTCCGAATCCGTGCGTCAATTCGTCCTCTGGTATTCACATCAGATATCGAATCCAGCCAGTCGGAAAAAGGCTGGAAGCCGTCTACTTCCTCGTACGGCACCGCCGTTCGTTGAACCGCGTCAGCCGTCATTGCATTGAGTAGTATAACATACTATACGTATAAAAGACTATACGATAATCTCAAACGCCATATTGATATTCGGTAACAATAATGGCATGAAAGACGCGTGCCTAGGGCAAGGTCAAAAAGGGTCAGAAAAGTCACCGTGCTCCTGCCCGAAGAATTGATCCGGAAAGCGACGACCGCCAGCGGCGTGGGGATCACCTCCACTCTCCGTAGGGGCCTGGAACTGTTGGTCGTTGAGAGTGCTTACGAGCAGCTCAGGTCGATGAAAGGAAAACTCGATCTGAACCTGAGCCTCAATGAGTCGAGACAAGATCGTGACGTATAACCGCTGTCGTGCTGCTCCGCTTGCGTGTTGACGCTATTTGTCTACGATACGCGCCGTCATGACAGAAAGCACCGCGAGCGCCATTCTTCTGACCCTCAGAGTCGCTTCGGTCGCAACACTGATCGTTTTCGTTCCGGGAATGCTCCTGGCCTATTACTTCGCCCGCCGAAATAGCCCGTTCAGCCGGATCCTTTCCACGTTAACACTTCTGCCGATGGTGCTCCCGCCTACGGCGGTCGGCTACCTCCTGCTCCGCCTCTTCGCCGCCGACGGCCCCTTCGGTCCGCAGATCTTAGGATTTCACTTGAATCTTCTTCTGACGTGGAAAGCCGCAGTCATCGCGTCGGGGGTGATGGCGATGCCTCTCTTCGTCCGCACGGCGCAGGTGGCTTTTCAAGGGGTCGATCACCGTTTGGAACTGATGAAACGAACGCTCGGATTCGGCCCGGTCGAAACCTTTTTGCGAACAACGTTGCCGCTTGCGTCGCGAGGCCTCCTGGCCGCGACGATCCTCGGTTTCATCCGCGCCGTAAGCGAATTCGGCGCGACGATCACCGTGGCCGGGAACATCCCCTTCAAAACGCAGACGATGGCGAGCGCCATCTTTTCCGCTCAACAGGCCGGAAATGAAGAGGAGGCAAACATTCTGATTGTCTTGGCTCTCGCACTCGGCTTCTTTTCGATTTTCGCGACTGAACTCTTGGCGAGGCGCTCCCCCGCCGTGGGGCATCCATGAACAGCTCCGGATCACTCGAAGCGGAGTTCACGCTTCCGCTCGACCGATTTACGTTGGACATCGCCCTCGAAACCCGGAGGCACGTCACCGGCCTTTTCGGTCCTTCTGGTTGCGGAAAAACCAGTTTTCTCGAGGTCCTTGCCGGCCTACGCCGACAATCGGCTGGTCGCATTAAACTGGGGGAAACCGTTTGGCAAGATTCGGGCACGAAGCTGTTTCTGCCGCCGGAAAAGCGGGGAATCGGTTATGTGCCCCAGACGGGACTTCTCTTCCCCCATCAAACGGCACGGCAGAACCTCGAATCCGGTTCGCGGCGCGCTCGTGAGAGGGGTGAGGCCGTGACAAAAGTGCTCGCCAACGTCGTCGAGCTTCTGGAACTTGGTTCCGTCCTGGAACGCAACGTTCAGACGCTTTCAGGCGGAGAACGGCAGCGGGTCGCGTTGGGTCGAGCGCTCTGCTCCGCGCCGAAGCTGATGCTTCTCGACGAGCCGCTGGCCGCCCTCCATCAGCGGCTCCGACGCAAAATTCTCCCGTTTCTCCGCCGCGTTCGGGAGGAGTTCGACATCCCGATGATTCTCGTCTCGCACGATCCGATTGAAGTCCAGGCCCTCTGCGACGATCTCGTCGTTTTGAAGGACGGATCGATCATCGCACGAGGGGTTCCGCGAGAGGTCCTGCTCGACCCGGTCGTTTTTCCGACGGCCGACGTCCGAGGGTTTGAAAACGTCATCCCGTGCACAACGGTGATCTCCGATGAATGGCTGACGGTGGTCCGCCTCGGAGAGCCGCCGACCGGCGTAACCCTGAAACTTCCCAACCTTTCGGCCGGGTCAAAGCAGGTTCGCTTTGTCGGCATACCCGCCCGGGACATTCTGGTAGCCACGCAAGAGCCCAAGAACATCTCGGCCAGAAATATTTTACCGGCTGTGATTAAGGAAGTGCATTCACTCGGAGGTTACGACTTAATCCAGGTCAGCCTGAGCGAAGATCTGCCCGCCATCGCCGTCGAGGTCGGCCGCCCGGCCAGCGAATCGCTGTCGCTCAAACCGGGCCGGAGAATCTTCATCATCATTAAGTCGATGACCTGCACGTTGTATGAAGAGCGAAAATCGGGAACAGACTTTCCCGACCCATCGCACGGGGAAAATTCAACGCGGCTGGTTAGAGAAGCAGCATCCGGAACCGCATCGCGAGATTCGATTTAAAACCTCTTCGTTCTCGCCAGCGGAGATTAGAACGTTCATTATCCGCATTATATGCGGAGAATATACTTGTGTTTGCGGAGAAAATCTACGATAATCTCCGTATAACATGCGGAGATTATGGCGATGAAATACATTCATGAGCGAAAGAACTGGCCCAAATTCCGCTGGAGCCAGGAACGGCTGGCCGACGAACTCGCTGCCGTACGCCACCGTCAGGGACGCTTGATCGGGCGAATGGAAGCGCTCGGGTTCAACCTTCGCGCCGAGGCCGTCCTTCAAACTCTCACCGAAGACGTGCTCAAGTCCAGCGAGATTGAAGGTGAGCGGCTGGATCGGGAGCAAGTGCGCCCATCGATCGCCCGCCGCCTCGGTATGGACGCGGGCGCTCTGACGCCCGCCGACCGCAGCGTTGAAGGCGTCGTCGAGATGATGCTGAATGCAACACAGAAATACGATACGGCACTCACGATCGAGCGCTTGTTTAATTGGCACGCCGCCCTGTTTCCGACCGGACGAAGCGGCGTGATCCGCATTCAGGTTGGTGCTTGGCGAAACGACAGTGCAGGTCCAATGCAGGTTGTCTCCGGGCCCATCGGCCGGGAGCGGGTTCACTACGTAGCGCCCGCGGCCAGCCGACTCCATCGCGAGATACGCGCGTTCCTCGCATGGTTCAATGGCAAGAAACCGATGGATGCGGTCTTGAAGGCGGGTGTGGCGCATTTGTGGTTTGTCACCCTTCACCCGTTTAGTGATGGCAACGGCCGGATCGCTCGCGCGATTGCCGACATGGAGCTTGCGCGGTCGGAGGAGAGTCCGCAACGCTTTTACAGTATGTCCGCGCAAATTCGTGTCGAGCGGAAGGCCTATTACGACATTCTGGAAGCGACCCAGAAGGGTGATCTCGATATAACAAACTGGCTCGAATGGTTCTTAGGCTGTCTCGGTCGCGCGATCGCTGGCGCAGAGACAATACTGGAGTCCGTACTCAAGAAGGCACGATTTTGGGAGATCCATAATAGCGAGCGGTTCAATGATCGGCAGAGAAAAGTCCTCAATCGTCTTCTGGATGGACTCGAGGGCAAGCTGACTTCATCAAAATGGGCTGCGCTTGGAAAATGTTCTCAAGATACGGCATCGCGCGATATCGATGATCTCGTGAAACGCAGGATATTGACCAAAGACGCGGCCGGTGGACGCAGTACCAGCTATTCATTGGCGTAAGCTCGATAAAGTCTCTATTTATCACAACACGGATACGCCTTCTCGCGCGCATTGAAAAAAGAAGGACGTTCATTCGCCCGGGGGCTGCGACCTAATCCTAGTCAGCCTGAGCGAAAATCTACACGCGATCGCCGTGGAGGTCGGCCGCCCGGCCAGCGAATCGATGTCGCTCAAACCGGGCCGCAGAATCTTCATCATCATTAAGTCGATGACCTGCACGTTGTATGAAGAGCGAAAATCGGGAACCAATTTCCACGACGCATCGCACCCAAAAAACCCACAACACCCCCGCGTTCGCGATATTCAGAGCCTCACGTTCACCGCCCGTAAAAAAGACAAACAAAATAACGGGTGACAAAAGTCCATTTTTTGTAGATTATTGGACTTATGTACCCCAGACTCATTTCTCCCCCAAAGGGGAAAAGCTTTTTTCTCTTCGGCCCCCGGGGGACGGGAAAGTCGACGTGGATCGTGACGGAATTTAAAGCCGATCTGGTCATCGATCTACTTGACTCGGAAACCTATCAAACCCTTCTGGCTCAACCCAGCCGGCTTTCACAGTTCATCACGGGGAAACGACCCAATTATGTCGTGATCGATGAAGTTCAGCGGGTGCCGGAACTTCTCAACGAAGTTCACCGCTTGATCGAAAGCGAGCGTCTCCGGTTTGTTCTAACAGGGTCCAGCGCGAGAAAGTTAAAAAGGGAACATGCCAATCTTCTGGGAGGGCGAGCCATCACGCTCAAATGTTTTCCGCTGACCGCGTTGGAACTTGGAAAGGATTTCCAACTCATCAATTCACTTCGGTGGGGGCATCTTCCAAGCATCTTCTCGGAATCGGACAAAAGGAAGTATCTGAAAACCTATATCGGCACATACCTTCGAGAAGAGGTGCTGCAGGAGAGTAGGATTCGAAATCTCTCCGCTTTTTCCCGTTTTCTGGAAGCGGCGAGTTTCTCTCAGGGTAGCCCTCTCAATATGAGCGCCGTTGCGAGGGAAGTCGGGATCGATCGCAAGGTTATTGAAGATTATTTCACCATTTTGGAAGATCTGCTCATCGGCGTTCGTCTTCCGGTCTTTCAGAAACGGGCCAAACGAAAGCGGATTTCTCATTCAAAATTTTATTATTTTGATGTGGGGGTGTTTCGGTCTCTTTGTCCTCAAGGCCCTCTTGACGACACAAGTTCCCTTCAAGGGATCGCTTTGGAATCGCTTGTTTTCCAGGAACTTCGAGCTCTCAATGAATACCTGGAATGGGAGTGCGATCTTTTCTTCTGGCACACGCAGACCCATGAAGAAGTCGATTTTGTGCTTTACGGATCCAAGGGGTTTTGGGCCATCGAGGTAAAGCTGTCTCAGAAATGGAGAGAGAGGGATCTCCAGGGACTTTCTTTGTTCAACAAAGAGTATCCGGAAGCGGAATGTTATCTTCTGTATGCCGGATCTCGTCGATGGAAGGTTGGAAACATCCAAATCATTCCCGTTGAAATGTTTTTACGAAACCCCAAGGAGTTCGTTCATGCGTGACAAAATTTGCCGCCGTGTATTGTTATGAAGAGCGAAAATCGGGAACCGACTTTTTCGACTCATCGCATCTAAAAAACTCGACACATCACGTTATGGAAGGTGAGACTCGAACCGCATTGCGAGTCTCGATTTAATTCGAAAAAATTTGTAGCCAAATTCAAAACTATTCATTAAGTGTCTAATACCTGTGCTGATTCACCCTTTTCCCCGAGAAACCATTTAAGGAGAAAGAAATGAGATTTAAGGCTACTGCTCTTGCGTTATTGCTTGGATGTTCCGCTTTTGCTTTCGTCGCTTGTGAAGGTGACACCGGTCCGGCTGGTGCGGATGGCGCGGACGGTACGAGTGTTACACCTACACCGACACCAACTCCCGCAGTGATTCCTTCGACCTGGACGAAGGTCAGCACGGGTGGTTCTCAAAGCTACGTCGACCAGCAACCGGGTGGGCATACCTGTGCGATCGCGTCGGACGGCACGTTGTGGTGCTGGGGAAGCAACGATTGGGGCCAACTCGGCGACGGTTCGTATGTTTCCTCAAGTACGCCTGTTCAAGTCGGAACTGAAACGAACTGGATGACCGTGGACGCGAAAGGAAACCACACTTGCGGGATTCGAGGCACGACCAAAGGCTCACTTTGGTGTTGGGGTCAGAATTATAAGAAGGCACCCGAAGACAGCTACGATCAAGGTGACCAGGGAAATGGTAATCCGGGGCTTCTCGGTCTCGGTCGAGCCTATGATGAAACCTGGAGTGTACCCTCTCCGACGCAAGTGGGGACAGATACCGACTGGGCTTCTCTTGGCCTAGGGCATCATCATGGTTGCGGAATTCGCGACGACGGGACCGACCAGACACTATGGTGCTGGGGGAGTAACGGCGCCAGCGGCCTTGGAAACGGCTCCGGTGGAAGCAGTGAGTTTGCCAATGAGCCGGTTCAGGAAGACGGAACCTATACCGATTGGACATCTGTAAAAGGCGCTACCGTTGGATACTGCTCGAACACCACGGCTGGCATTCGCAATGGCAATGAAATCTGGGCCGTAGGATGCGATTGGGGATATGCGGTCGGAGGAGGCTCGTCGTTTGCATTGGATGCGGACAGCACGGCCGATGGGGACACCACTGGAGACGCGGATTGGGCGTCCTTTGATATGTCCGGCGGTGGCTTATTCTGCGGAATCAAATCGGCCGGAAGCCTCTGGTGCACGGGTAACGGCGACCATGGGCAGAACGGTTCGGGCGCTTTTTCTGCCGTGACTGTTGCGGACCAAGTGGGAACCGATACCACCTGGACCGATGTTGCGACCGGCAGACAAAGCGTCTGTGGCGTTAACGGCGGCGATCTCTATTGCTGGGGTCGCGACCATCTCGGTGAACTCGGCCTCGGCGAGGATGTCTCCGCAAACGCCGAATGTGCAGACAATGCGCATGGGTATTCCCAAGGTGACACCGATTGGGACTGTAATGCCCCTCTGGTCGTCGATGCGGCTCAAACGTGGGCGAGCGTTGATGTGGGTCGAAGCCATGCCTGTGCTCTGACAACTGGCGGCTCACTTTACTGCTGGGGCGCCAACGGCTGGGGACAAACCGGATCGGTCGGCGCCGTTTGGACGCCTACACAGGTCCAGTAGACCGGCATAGCGTCGAAACGTAGATACACAATAAGGACGCCCTATCCGCTTCAATGTGGATGGGGCGTTCTTTTTGATCCTCAGTCAATGTATTGACAAGAATTCGAATTTTTCCGAGATTGGCCCGAACAATGTTCAGATGTAACCATTTTCAACTGTTGAGCTGCCTATTACTGGTTTCACTAACCCCCCTTCCCGCTCAAGGCGGAAAAAATCGCCAAATGAAGGCGCAGCCCCCGCGCCTCAAAGGAATCCAATATCGGTGGTGCCAACCCCTCACCGAGAAGCAGCTCCGTCAGCGTGAAAAACTCGGGATGGACTTCAATCGTGAGGTGGGACGGGAAGAGGGGGAACGACGATACGGTAACCGTGTGGGTAGATGGACTTTTTGGGACAAAGATGGAAAAAAGATGGCCGAGGGGTCGTGCGACGCCCCGCCCCCGTTGCGCGAGTCAAAAGAAAATGGGACCTGGTCATATTGGGATCCCGATGGCCGTAAGATCGATATGAATTGGAAACTTGGTATTTTCGGTGGAAATTGGACATTGTTCGATCATCAAGGAATTAAACGCTGGCAATTCCAGCTGAAGGATCGAGAACCCAAAAAGGAGCTTTTCGCGGACGAAAACTATCTCCGGGCTGAAGGGCTCGAAAAATATCGGATCGACAAGGCGTCGCGAAAAAATCCAAATGACTAAAAAAAAGAGGTTCCTATTTATCACCGCTGGCGGGGGAATCGCCATTGTCCTGTTCATCCTTTCTCGAGACCACCCGAACAGAAACGGCGAACTCGGAGCTGGTCCTGAGAGTGTACAAACGGAGCGGGTTGAGGCCAGCTTGCCCGTGGTACATTCAACAGTAAACCAGGAATCGTCGCCTTCAGAGAACCTAGAATTAGCGGCAGAGAGGGCCAAAGTGCGACGGCTGGGCCATCAGATCACGGAATTTGGATTAACGCAGAAATTGTTGCTTCAACTGCGAAAGGGAACAAGCGACCAAAAATCATACCGGGAGAAACGGAACGCCCTTCGGACAGAGAAGCGACTCGTCGAGGAAGAATTGGTCGACTTGCTTTACGGATCTAATGAAGCCAGAGAAGAATATATCGCAATCTTGAAACAGGAAAAGGACCCCTTTGTGAAACGAGAAATGATGGGGGCGACCCGTCGGCTCGGCCCTATTCTTCGGGAAGAACTTGCAGCCCCGCTCGTGGCCAGCTCGGACCCGGGCGACCGAAAACTCGGCGTTGAAACTCTCCCCCGTATTGGAACGCAAAAATCGATCGACACCTTGTCGGACCGGGCAAAGAATGAAAGAGACCCGGAAGTACAGGCGGCCGCCGTGCGCGCTCTAACGCACTTCGTTCCGGAGCGGACGGGCAAGGAATGGGCCGACGGTTCGACCATCGCTCCCACACTTCGCGAATTAGCTACGAATCAGCAAAACCTCGCGATTCGAGAAATGGCCTTCCGCGGCCTCATCGCCCAACGGCATTTATCTCCGGAAGATCGAGAATTTGTTGAAACTTTCGCCGATCACGAAACGGACCCGAACCTTAAGGAAATAGCCCTCTCCGCCCGCCGTGCTCTAGCCGCAAGACGGTAGTTTCGCGTCCTATTTTGCCGTAGATGCCGCTTCAGCTACCTGGATGCTGGCCACAACATCATCGTTGATTTTTACGGCAGCCTTTTGGCGAAGTTCTCTTAAGAGATCGTCGTAGAGCTGCTTTTTCTTAGCCGTCGCCAGGTGCCGCCGAATGCTGCCCCGGTTCGGTTCGAAGCCGCGCAAATCCTCGGACATTTGAATGATGTGGTATCCGAATTCCGTCTTGACAACGTTGCTGATCGCCCCCGAACCCTCAAGTTTCGAAGCGGCATCCCAAAACGCGGGAACGACCTTTTCCTGCGTAATGAAGGAAAGGTCGCCTCCCTTGTCTTTCGTCGTTTCGTCGTCGGAAAACTGACGCGCCATCTTCGAAAACTGCGGTGTCTTTCCTTGAGATCGGAGTTGAGCAAGGATCCCCTCGGTTTTTCTGCGAGCCTGTTCCTCGGAAGCGGGATCCTTCGGTTTTTTCGGTCTGAACAAAATGTGGCGAACCTGGATTTTTTCCAATTCGCCCTTATGAGACTCAAAGAAAGCTTTCATTTCGTCTTCGGTCGGCTGCTCTTTGCCCACCGGAAACTTGTATTGAAAATACTCCCGCATCACTTCTCGTCTAAGTCGTTCCGAGTTAGCCAGAACTCCTTCTTTTAGCGCTTGTTGAATTAAGACCTCTTCATCGATTAATTCGTTAAGCGCTTGATTTTTGTCCTTCATACCGGCACTTTCTGGTTCCCCTGCTGGGATTTGGCTGATCCCTCGGGGGTTCATCCGGCCGCGCAACTGTCCTTCGGAGATAATCTGGTCGTTCACCTTCGCGACGACGGGGCCCTTATTGCCTCCAACTTGTACGGAAGAGCACGACGCGACACCTGCCAAAAGGAACAAGAAAAATAGGGAAATGGGGTTCTTCATAATAGCGTGCCGAGATAGTATGGCGCCGGGTCGATGTCAAGGAACGGGTGACAGGAGGGTGGCAAAACTTTATGAGTGGTGATCTTTCAGCCAGCCTCGGATGGTTTTACACGACTCCCGGAAGGATAAACGTTGTTCCCAAAACATCGGGGTAATCGCCCGGTAAGCTTTTTCGAGTTCATCGCGCCGCGGTCCCGGACGAATGGCGAACGCAGGATTGTTCGGAGTCGGAACACCACGAATCTCTTTCAGATCATGTTCCCGATCAGCGCGGATAAATCACCTTCCAACGCCGGGAGTTTCCCTTCCGCTTGGATGATTTTTGCCACATCTCCATAGTGGCGGATAAAAGGCGCAGCGTCATCGCCTCGCGGAAAGCGGCGCACAATCGCATCGAGTTTTTCGAGAAGTGTCACAAGCGGATGAACGCAACGGACTTCACGAGGCCGATTGTCGTCGTAATTTCCGAGTTCCCCCCGCTTATGTAACCAATCGTGGACGAACGAACTTAGTGAACGACTCACAAACGGAGTCACCCGAGCCGTTCCGACCTCCAAAAGAACAAAAGAACAAAAGGCCGAAAGATCGGATGGAGGTCCTGAAGAAATTTCCCGGGATATCGGACTGTATATTTCGCCTACCGCACTTCTTTATCCATCTGTTCCCGATCCAGTTGTACAACAGATCCTGGCACAGCGATGACCTGCTCCAGAGCTTCGTAAAATGCTCGCCGCTCAGCAACCGGTCCTTTGTTTGAGCTTTTCCAGTTGGTCACCTTCGAAAGTTTCTCCTCGCCGCCTCCCTCAATCCGCAGGTCGAGATCCTCCGAAAATCTTTCGATCAAGTTGAATCCTTTTGAAAGGGAGGTTCCTTCTTTGAACCAAATCTCCATCCTCGTCCGTGAAAGCGCCCAGAGTGAATGCGTAACCCAGTAGTCTTTTTCGATGGGGCCTGTTCCCAAGCCGCGGTTCTGCGCAACGATCTGGACGAGTTCGCCAAACTCCGGATCTTCATGAATGTAGGTCAATGCGATAGCTTCGCTGCCCGGACAGAACGCTTCACAAGAAGTCGTGTCTCCAAGGTCCCGTATCCCCGTGCGGTTTCGAGGAGTCGATCGTTCTCAAATCGACCGGCCTTGAGGGCACGAGTCAAGGATGCTTCCAGATCGCCAAGCGACACTCCCGCCATCTGATGATTCTCCAATAGGTCGACGACATACCATTCCGGCGGCGGATGCTCAGGAAAACGGACCCGACGCATGAAGTAGCGAAGCCCGCCCAGGTTAAATTCGCCGGATCGTTTCGTGTTGTACACGAGATGCCTCGGAAACATGGCGGTCGCTCCAAGTCCAAGCGCATTCCAGCGTTCGGGTCCTGTGACCACAAATGGTGCTCCATGGATTGCTTTTCGGCAAAAAGGGGATGGGAAGATGAAGATAATGACCTTCCTCCATGTCGAAAAAAGAGTCCAAGCCGGTGTTTCTAATGAAGATCGCTCTTAGACTTGGGTTCTTTCAAATTTAAGCGATTTCTTTATGCTGACAAACCCGTGGTTTACCTCCGTTTCGCTTTCACTTTGTTGGTCGCCGGGTTGTTCCAAGTCGGTCTTGCCGAGGATAAACAGCCCAAAGAGAAACCGGTGACCGCCCTGATCCAGGAGGCCGAACGTTGGCTCTACGCCAACGAAGTTCCGGACCATCTCGATCGCGTGGAAGAGACTCTGGACCAAATCGCCAAACGCGACCCCAACTTGCCATACGCCCACTGGGCCCGGGCCCGAGTGATGTTCTGGCGCAAAGAGGCGTTTTACCTTCTGGAAAAAAAAGACACCCGGGACAAATTCGAGAAGGAAAAACTCGCCTTGGCCGACCAATGTCACACTCACTGCGATAAATGTCTGGAGCTTGCCCCTCAAAACGCCGAATGCCATCTCATGAAAGGGGTCTGTTACGCCATGCAGGTGTCCACCTGGGGAGGCCGGTGGAAATCGGTCCGCGCCGCCCGCCAGATGGACGAGGAATGGAAACGGACCATCTCCCTCCCCTCCGATTTTAAGCACCGCGGCGTTGTGACGACAGCGCAACTTGCGATGGTTCTTCGCGGGATTCTGTACCGCCTCATGCCGGATTCATGGTGGTTTGGGTTTATTGCGGGGATTCAAGGCGACAAAGAGAAAGCGTACGAATGGATGAACGAGGGGGTCGTCGATTTTCTGATGAAGGAACCGGTGACGCTCCTTGAGAAGGCGGCCACGGCGATCTGTTACGGCCAGGCAGCGAAAAAGCCCGAGAAGATCGAAGAGGGCCTTGCCCTCCTCAGAACCGGCCTGAAACTTCCTTCCCGATACGCTCTCGACGACCTGGACAAACGGAACATGAAGATCCTTTTGGAAATTCCGAGAAAAGGCTGCAGCTATCGCCGCGAGCGGTTCGAGGAAATTTCAGAACAAAGGTTGAAGGACGAAGTTCAAAGCAGTTCGAAATAAAGTATCGGGGAACAGCTACTTGTTAACGTTTAGAACGTTAGGTCTCTTAACGTTGTGAACGTTAAACAACTCAATGAGCTCCTCGCGCGCGGCGAAGTGGAACGGGAAGACATGTGGCCCCGGCTGGTGGAGTATGAATCAAAAGCTTCCCCCTTCCACTTTGAGTTCGGACTCAAGAAACTCCCGTTGGAGCCGGGAGTGATCCTCATCCGCGGCCCCAGGCAATACGGAAAGAGCACGTGGCTGGATTTGGAACTTCGGCACACGGTGATCGAGCATGGCAAAGGAACGGCGTTTTACGCCAACGGCGACGCTCTGCGCGACCACGAAGACCTGTATCAAATTCTGATATCCCTCGACGCCGCTTTCGCGAAAGCGGCGAAAGTCAGGCGAATCTTTGTGGATGAAATTACGTCGGTCACCAAATGGGAAGTCGCCGTAAAATGAGCTTACGATGAAGGGCACTTGAGAAAGACGCTCTTGGTCACCATCGGCTCCAAAGCGATCGACTTACGGCGGGGAACCGAGCGCCTTCCGGGCCGAAAAAGGAGATTGAAACGAACGGATTATCTCTTTCTTCCGATTTCTTACAATCAGTTCTTCAAGACCTGTGGGAGGGAACTCGGGGATAAGACATGGATCGCCTATCTTCTGGCCGGGGGGGCGCCTTTGGCGTTGAACGACATTTACCAGTTCGAACGAATCCCCGAGTACTTCATTGAATTGATCCGCGACTGGATTTACGGGGAGTTGGTCGCTTCAGGCCGAAGCCGACTCTACCTCAACAACCTGCTTCGAGTTCTCCTGCGTTTTGGGGGACAACCGGTCGGTTATGCAAAATTGGCGAGGGAAGCCGGACTCGCAAACAATACGGTGGCGCAGGGGTATGTCGAACAATTGTCGGATCTATTGAGCCTCATTCCGCAATGGCAATGGGATGACGATAAGCACCAGCATCTGTTTCGAAAACCGTGCAAGTTTCCGTTCGTAAATCTGGCTGTTGTTTCCACATTCCACCCCGCCTCGATGCGGCACGTGCACGAGTTCGAAACACTTCCTCAAAAGGACCAGGCCATGCTTCTTGAATGGCTCGTGGCGCAAGAAATCTGGCGGCGGGCCGCTTATCGTGGGAGTTCCAATCCTGAAGCGGTTGGTTTTTGGAAATCCGAAAAACACGAAATCGACTTTGTGGCTCCGGACGAGCAGTTCATTGAAGTAAAACTGGGCAAGGCCGGTCCCTTGGATTTTTTATGGTTCGATCAGTGTTTCCCCCGAAAAAGATTGAATGTCATCTGTTCAACCCCCTTCGAGACCAAGAACGTTACCGGTGTAACGATCCACGACTTTCTTTTCAACGACGGCTTGCCTGCGTCTCTTCCCTACGAGTGATGTAGCGGAATGAGATCGTCCTAAGAGTGCAATTCAAAATAAAGGTCCAGACAGGTGTGCGTGGCCTCTTTTCCCGTCCGGAACCGGGCGCGCACTTTGTCGCCGATCTTGATCGGCTTTCGATTCACGAGATAGCTCTTCACGATCGTCCAGACGCCGTTCAGTTTGACGTCGATTTGGTAATACGGGCACTCGATCTCGAGGCCGGTACCGCCCCGTTCGACATACGTGTAGGTGTAAATATAGCCGGTGAGATCCTTCGCCTCTTCCCAAACCATCGGCTGATGGCAATCGGGACAGTCGGCGCGCGGAGGGATCCAAAGTTGTCCCTTCCCTTTCGCGATCGGACATCCCGCGTTCGTACATTTCGTCCCGAGAAGCTTCCCTTCCGTAAGCGCCTGGAAGTACGGGGTGAGAAGGCCATAGGTATGGTAGTGCGTTCCTTCCTCGCCGAAACGGGGGAAATGAAGAATCCAAGCGCCTTTTTCATCCGTAACTTTGGATGGAGAGGTCAATAGTTTCACGCGGTCGGTGGCCATCTTCGTTCCTCCTTCTCGGGACACTAGGCTTTCTCCAAAACAGCGCAGGTGACGTGACTTCCCACACCGGCGTGAGAGATCGCCAAGCCCCGTTTGGGATTTTTCACCTGAAGACTCTTCCAATCCTTCGGTTTTTCTTTTCCGTACCGTTTCCAGATCTTCGGGTCGCCGTGGAACTTGTCGTACTTCCCTTGCAGCTGCCAGAAAACCTCCCCCGCCTGAAAGATCCCGGTGGCTCCCACGGCGTGCATCGTGCCGAGCAAGCCGCCGGAGAGATTGGCCGGACATTTTCCCGGCTTTCCAGTCCGCGGATTGTCAAGATAACAGTCGCCCGACGTGACGTACTCCTGTTCCTTTCCATAGAGCGTCAGACCCACGTCGCCGTATGTTTGAAGATCCGAAATCGTGAATGCGTCGTGCGTTTCAACCAGGTCCAGATCCTCGATCGGGTTTTCGATGCCCGCCATTTTGTAAGCCATGTATGCGGCGAAGCGCGTGGCGCCGAAACTCTCAAAGCCGGGCCAGCGGCCGTCCTGCTTTTCCATGTCCCGATAAAGCTCTCTGTAAGTTCCTTCCGACTCGTTTGGAAGAAGGAGAATCTTCATCGGCCGCCGGTCTCCCGTTCGGAGCGTGTGCGAACCGCCCGCGATGTGAAGCTTCACCGGATGATCGGTCATTTTGTACGCCAGCTCTTCCGAACAAAGAAGCACGGCGGCGGAACCGACGCTCATGGCGCAACATTCAAGGAAACGGAGAGGATCTGAAACGATTTCGCCCTTTAAGACTTCCTCAATCGTATGCTTTCCCGCCTGCTGCGCGAATGGCGAGGAGCACGCGTAGCCGCGATTCTTCACGGCGATCTCGGCCCGCACCCGCTCGTCCACGTTGTACATTTCCTGAAATCGCCGGGCCATCGAGGCGTAATAACTGGCGTAAATCCTCCCGAGCCGGGTCTCGAAGTCCTTGCACGCGGCCATCGCGATGTAATAGTTCCCCGTCCAGGTCTTCACCTCGTCCATCCGCTCCCATCCCAAAACGAGGGCGCAATCCGCGTAACCGCTCGCGATCGTCGTCGCTCCCATCAAAATCGTGGAGCCGCCCGTCGCGCCGCCGGTTTTGACGCCTACGTTCGGCAGCATATCGAGGCCGAGATAGTCGTGAACTTTCGCCTCGCAAAGGAGCTGGTCCTGAAAATGATCGGCGAATTCGCCGTAGCAGGCCATGTTGATGTGGCCTTTCACGTCGAGGGGATCCATCTTGAGATCGTTCTCTTCGAGCAACATCCGAAACGCCATCATGCAAAGTTCTTCGAGCTTCTTTTCCGGATAACGTTTACGAAAATCGCTCATTCCCGCGGCGACCATATAGACCGGGCGTGTCCACTTCGGCGGTCGCAAATTCCCCTTTTGAAACTCGATCATCTCAGCTCCTTTTCTAAAAAAGCGCAGCTTTTATACACGTTTCGCTCTTGATCTCCAAAGCAACTCGGGCTTGTCAAATCAACCCATTTGTTGGCTAATTTATTGCTGAAAATACCGGGCTATTTCGCGCGGCCAAGGGCCGATTGGAGAATGGGAATCTCTTCCTCAATCCTCGAAATCCTCGCCTCGTGGTTCTCTATCTTGGGAGGAAGTTCGTTTGCAAATTCGAGCGACGTCTCCAGGCGATGAATCATTTCCTCGAAAAGAACGCCCATTTCCCGTTTCGAAGCCTCGATGTTTTCCTCCGATTTCTTATCGATGTACGAGGTGAGCGAAATAAATTCTTGGCTCATATCATCAAACCGCTGATCGATCTTCTCAAACCGCTGATCAATCTTCTCAAACCGCTCATCGATCCTCTCAAACCGCTCATCGATCTGTTTCATGGCGGCCGAAAAGCCTTTCTGAGTTACGGGATGACCGTTGGAAGCAGGCGCTTTCGTCCGCGGCATGAAGGAAGTATCTATCTCATCCAGGCATGCAGGTCAAAGCGCAACATCAGGGTGTCCGTGGCTGCGGTTGCGTCGATAGTTTGTACTATGTCTTTTCTAGGAAATCTCGAATCGCTGTGAACTGGCTCTCCCCGTCCAGGCCGGCCTCCTCGATGACCTTTTCGCCCGCTCCGCTTCCGAGGTAATGCCCTTTTCGGAAAGGATGGAGCGTCATTTCCCGTCCTCGTTCGGACCGAATCCAGCGGTACATCGTCGGGAGCGTAAAGCCCGTGATTCCAATCGCTTCGTCTGAGGCACTCGGCGGAAAGATTCTATCCTGTTCGGACTTCGGCAACAGATCGAACAGTTCGGAACTTGCGACGTAATAGACGTTGAGATCGATGCCGGCTTTTTCGAGAAGCGGCAATGCCTGACCGACAAACGCGTAGGTCACGGCGCTTTCCTGCAACACGACGGCACCGTCCCCCTTCCCTTTCGCCGCGCGCAGGCGGTAGACGCCCGTGGCTGCCGCCG
>DATDPG010000102.1 GCA_035292885.1 Bdellovibrionota bacterium
TCTGCCTCGCGGCTGCCTGGAGGACGTGCAACAACTTCTATCGGATCTGAATATTACGCCGGTCGTGCGTGACGAGCGGTGTCATGGCCAGCCTTTGAGCGTCGCATTTCAGGGAACGCTTCGACCGGAGCAGAAGGCAGCAGCAGATTCCATGTTGAAACACGAAACGGGAGTATTGGCGGCGACGACAGCGTTCGGTAAGACAGTTGTCGCTGCGTGGTTGATCGCTCAGCGCGGTGTCAACACACTCGTGCTTGTGCATCGGCGGCAGTTGCTCGATCAGTGGGTGGAGCGGCTGTCGACGTTCCTGAGCATCAACAACCGCGAGATTGGAAGAGTCGGCGGCGGTCGCCGCAAGCCGACGGGCAGGTTGGACGTTGCGGTCATACAAAGTCTGGTCCGCAATGGCGTGGTCGAAGATTACGTTGGCGAATATGGCCATGTCGTCGTCGACGAGTGCCATCATCTATCGGCCCACAGCTTCGAACAGGTTGTCCGGCGCGCGAAGGCGAGATTTGTCACTGGGCTCTCGGCAACCGTCACCAGGAAAGACGGTCATCATCCGATCATCTTCATGCAATGCGGTCCTATCCGGCATCGCGTTAGTGCGAGGGCGGAGGCGGTTCGTCGTCCTTTTACTCATACCGTTCTCGTTCGTCCCACGGCGTTTCAGCCAACGATGCCGGCACCCTCCGACAAGCGCGTCGAATTTCAGTCGCTTTACGGCGATCTGATCGGCGACCAATCGCGAAATCGTCGCATTTGTGACGACGTCATCGAGGCGGTGCAATCCGGTCGATCGCCGCTACTGCTCACGGAAAGAAACGATCATCTGGACAATCTCGCCGCGCAATTGGTTGGGAAAGTTTGTCACGTGATCGTGCTTCGAGGCGGCATGGGGAAGAAGCAGCGCGAAGCCATAGCGGCGGAACTTGCGGCGATCCCGCCGGAGAGCGAGCGCGTGATTGTCGCGACCGGCCGGTATATCGGCGAAGGATTCGACGACGCGCGATTGGACACGCTCTTCCTCACACTACCTGTTTCCTGGCATGGAACAATCGCGCAATACGCCGGGCGCCTTCACCGGCTTTACGACGGCAAGCGCGAAGTGCGGATCTACGACTACGCCGATTTGAATGTTCCCATGTTGGCGCGCATGTTTGATCGGCGGTGCCGCGGATACGAGGCTGTCGGATACTCGATTTCTCTGCCCGCCAGTGCCGTTCCGGGCTGGCCCGCAGACGTGCTTCTTCCGTCGGACCCCGAGTGGAAACGCGACTATGCAGCAACCGTGCGGAGATTGATTCGCGACGGTGTCGATACGCCTCTCGCAAATCTATTTGTCAATGTGGCCAAGCCTTCATCGTCGGAAGTGACGGGTTTAGCAAGAGCACGCAGTGCGAGCGAAGCGTTTCTCTATCGCCGTCTTGAAACTCTTCCCGAGACAAAGGGCCGGTTCCAATTGAATGTCTGCGTTCCGATCCCGTTCGATGGGCAGAGTCAAATGGAGATCGACTTCGTCAATGAACCTCTCCGAATTGCTGTCGAACTCGACGGCTCACAGCATCTTTCCGATGCTGAAGCTTACCGCCGCGATCGCAGAAAAGACCGGGTGCTGCAGCAGAACGGCTATCTGGTTCTGCGGTTTCTTGCCGAGGATCTGGGCAAAGATCTCGATGTCGTCCTGGATGCAATCCTGCAGTCTTTGGCAGGCCGGGAGCGATTAAGGTAGTGGAGTACGTCTGCTTTCCCAGGTAGACGGATCAAGCTCTCGATACAACGACGACGGAATCAGGGCGGTGGCTTGCATGGCCCAAACACGAACTCCCGGCATTTTGGACGATAAGTTGAGGGGCTTTGCGGGAAGCTCGAACACTATTAACTAATTTTAAATCAACAACATGCCGGAGGGGGGACTTGTACTTTCAACCCCGCTCAAAAGACGTAACTTACAGATTCAACGAAACGCTCAAAACGCAGAATACGCCAAAAGTCCGCGTTGGAAGCACGTATTAGACGCGCGGTTTCTTTTCCCAATGTCGCGCGTGACGCACTCGCGTTTCCTCGCCCGTCTTGAACTTGATGAATCCGATGATTCCTTTCTCCGGTTCCTTTCTTGGCTCTCCGTCCACGATTCGTTCTTTTCGTATCATCCACGGTTCGTCGAGAGCGTCTTCGCCATTAGGATATCTGAACTCGATTTCGGTCAGGCCAAGTTCTTCGGCCCGATCAAATGCTCTATCGAAAAATTGATCGAATTGTTCCGGCTTCCGACCCCAGTATCCTTCTTCTGTATTGAGGCGCGAATCGCACCGCCAACACTTGAATACTTCGCTCAATCGCTTCGTTACGTTCTTTGGAACCTTGAGGAGGACCGTGACTTGAGCGCACTCTTTGCATTGAGCGACCATTTCCACGGCGCTATTCTAGTATTTTTTTTCTAGTATTTTTCTTCTTGCCCGGATTAATTCTCATCATTAAACTACCGCCTATAGGCGATAGTTCCGTCTCAGTGCGGGTTGCCTTCGACTAAATAGTTCCGTCTCCGCGCGGGTTTGGTCGCATTGAAGTGAACCAAGGATCACTCTATGCGCGAGACGGACAGCCACTACGTTCTTCCTTCCTTTCAGGAACGCCACTATACCGTCGCAGAACTTTCCGAACTGTGGAATCTTTCGACCGACGCGATCCGTCGCCTCTTTCAAGATGAGCCTGGCGTTCTTCTCATCCGCAACCAGCGTTTCCGCAAGCGTCGCTACATAACCATTCTCATTCCCGAGAGCGTAGCCGCGCGCGTCCACCGTCGCCTCATCCTTTTACCGGAGCAAACAACATGACCGATCCCGTGATTGTCGAAATCGCCCGAGCCGTTTCCTTGCTCGAAGGCCGCCACCGCGCCGCGCTCTCTAGAGGAGATTCCGGAGAAGCGGAAATCTGGCGGCAGACCATCATCAAATCCCTCGCTTCATTCGTCACGGGGGAACACACCCAATCCGTTTGTTCGATGCCCCATCTTAACTTTGAGGAGAAGAATCATGTTTGAAAGCCAATTTGAAGCGTTCCTTTTCGGGGGTGTATTTGTAGGCCTCGCCTGTTTTATTTCCTGGCTTGTCAAAGAAGGTCTCAAGCACGCGGCTCGAAAAACAAACTTCTTTTCCTACTGCCGCTTCGTTCACGTTCCCTCGGAGCGGATCGGAATAATCAGGTCGAATCCGAAAGGGCCGGATTTTCGTTTCTGTTTCGGCCGGTCCTATGTTGGGACAAAGTCTTTCATCCTTCTCCCCAAAACCTGCCGGGAGCATTTTGCCCTTCCCCTCATACTGAAGGACGGCGGAGAAGTCGAAGTCCATTGCGTGGTCGATGCCGAGATCCGCTTCCCCCTCCACCGGCACGTGTTCGATGTTCCCGATTCCGTCTTGCACGGCCCAGTGGACAAGATCATTTCCCACCGCCTTCGTATGCTTGAACCGATACTCTCTTCCTCTCTTCGCCAAAGGATGTCGGACCCCACCGCGCCCGCCACTTGGTGCGAGGCCCTGCACGCGCAAGATTGGTTCCGCAAAACTCTCCATTCGATCGTGTGGGGGCGCAGTTATCCCCGTTGGCCGAATTTCGGATTCATCTATACGACGGTTGAAGTCCCCCACATTAAGCCAGCCGGAAAGCTGACGGACGTAGACATTCTTCAGGCGATGCAGAACAAGCCACAGCCAAAGAAAAGCATCCGCGACCAGAGCCGCGAGAAGGTAATCGCGGCCGCCGCACTCGTTGGTTTGAGGACGGAGCTCTCAAAAGAGTTTCCTGAAGAGTTGCACCCGATCATCGAACGCATCATGGACGACGTTGAGGCCCGCTTCATGGCAGGAGGTATCGAATGATTCTCGGAACAGACGAAAACGGAGCACCGGTTCATTTCACCGAAAAAGACCGCCGTATGTCGCATAGCCAAGTTCTCGGCGGAGGGAGGAAAGGAAAGAGCAGTTTTCTCCAGGTGCCGATTCGCGAAGACATCTTGGACGGGAAAGGGCTGACGCTCATTGATCGCCACGGAAGTCTCTACTGGGATGTCGTCCGTTGGCTTGCCTACGTTCAGCCCAAGAGAGAGATCATCCTTCTCAACTTCTCAAGCCCGAAATATATCACCGGGTTCAATCCGTTCGTGAGCGACCGGGGAGATGTATCGACCCGTGCTTACCGGATGATCGACGCAACCGTCCGGCCATTTGGTGAAGTGAACACGAATGAGCTTCCCACGATGGAGAGAATCTTACGCATCCTCTATTCCTTCGCGGCTGAAGCTCGGGAACCGCTCTTGAACGCATCCCTTCTCCTCCGCTTCCCGCAGAAGGAACTTCGCGAGTACGCCTTCCGGATTATTCAGGAACCGAACACACGCCAAGAACTCGCGGAGTTGATGGAGATAAAAACTCTGAGGGACTGGATGATGCAAACCCTCTCCGCGACGAACCGGATAGGAAGATTTTTAGCCTTCCCCGGAGTACGGAGATTCATGGGGATGAAAGAAAACAATATCGACATCTCGGACGCGATGGACCGGAAAGCAGTCATTCTCGTGAACCTCGCGCCGAACAGATACGACCTATCCGACACCGCCTCAAAACTCATCGCCTGTCTCATGGTGTACGAACACTTCACCGCCGCGTTCGACAGATGGGAAGGCTCCCCACTTCACACTCTCTACATGGACGAGTTCCAGGACTACATCACGGACGATCTCGCCCGGATGCTCGACCAGGTGTTGAAGTTCGGATTGCATGCGGTCTTGGTTCATCACCACCTCGCACAATTCGGAGACGACGAGCACCTCCGGGAATCCATCATCACGAACGCAAGAAATCGATTTGTGTTCGGCGGCCTGCCCTACGACACGACAATAAGGCTCGCGAATGAAATGGCGCTCGACCGGATAAACACCCGGCAGATTAAGAAGCAATATTTTCACACCATCCATCTCTACCGGGAGGAAACCCGGACCGTCCGTTCATCAGGAATAGGAAACTCTAGCGGCCACTCCGACGCGCTAGGGATGGGTCTTATGGGCCCGGCGGGAGAAAACAATCCCAGTCGGCAAACCCAGTCCAGTAGTTCGTCCGCAAGTTCGGGTTCTTCCTACTTCGAGGGGGAATCCACTGTCCCGTTTCTCAACCCCATCCCCACCCAGGAACTCGGCTCGGAATCCGAGTACACCCGGGAAGAAAAGGTTTCTATCATCGCCCACCTTTTCAACTCCCAGCCTCAAAGACATTGTTTCGTGAAGCTGGACAATCAGCCGATGTGTTCCATGAAAGTCCGGGACCTTTACCACCCGTTCGTATCCGTCGAGACCTTACAGGGGTACGTCGCCCGGCTCTACCGGGAACAGGGAGCCATACCCGGCGAGGAAGTGGACCGGAGAATCGAAGAATCCCAAATCCAACTTTTGAAGCGCGTGGAATCGTCCGCCGGACTTTCCCCGGAGGACTACTTTCCGATGGAGGAAAAAGCCCCGGCCGCTCCTCCGAAACGTCGGAGAAGCAAGAAATGAAAACGTATCGTGCCTCTATCACGGGAGTACCAAAACTCGGCCGCGACGAAACGTCGTTTGGAATGATCGGGCGTGGCTCAAACGCCGACTGGATAAGGGCCGCGCGACATATTGCCGTTAAGGAACGGGCGTGCCAACCGGCCCCCTCCTCACGTCGGGTATCTCATACTAATCATCTCTATCAAGCTGCTTTGCCTACCGGCACCGTCCGAGATACCCGACGTATCCGTGCCTTTGCCCCTTATTCCCTATCGGACAGGGGCTTCGGCTCCGCTCCGCTTCGGGCCGGTCGGCGACTTGCGCGATTTCCGCAATCTGTTTTTAGCAAGGTGAACCTATGAGTGCGATCGAATCCAAAACCGAAGAACGCAAAATGCGGCTTAATGAATCCGAGAAGGACTACGACCTTCTCCGGGTGCTATCGGAATATCCGACCCTGAACACGTCCTTGCTCGGGGAGATACTGGGCCGGAATCTGATATCTCTCCGGGCTCGTCTCCGCAGGCTCAAGGCTGAGCACTGGGTAGCATCCGGCGTCCAGCCGTGGGGTGATCGGAAGCCCGCAGGGTTCCCGGACGACCGGGTGTGGCGTTTGGGCCTTGCCGGTATCCGCAAGGCAAAAGAGTTGGATTACCTTCCCCCGGAGATCCGCTACCGCCCGGAATGGTCGCCCAAGAACTCGGAACACGATCTTGGTATTGCTCGGTTCCACTACGCTCTATCGAAGCTCGGTATCCTCTCCTTTTGGAAACAATGGCCCGCCGAAGTGTTCGACAACTTTCAGAACTCGGGGAAGACCTTCTATGTTAAACCGGATGGATTTTTCGGCATCCAGGACAAGTCCGAACCGACTGCCACTCGGTATTTCCTCGAATGGGAACGGAGCAATCCCCGAGACAAGGGAGATGTCTCTTCACTGGTGCGGAAGATAGCTGGTTATTCAGCATACCTGGACAAGGGGTACTGGGAACGCTGGGGTCAGGGCAAGACCCGTATCCTTTTCGTCATGCGTTCCGAGCGGAGGTGTGAGGGTTTCCTTCAGCTCGTCCGAGAAATATCTCCGAAGAAAAAGTTTTTCCTCGCGGCAACGATTGACGATTTGCTTTCCCGGCCTGGAGAAGAAATCGTGTTCGACGGGTCGGCTTCCAAGATTTCGCTACAAGACTAGAATGAGAGACAGGACTTATTTCTCGCCGCCCCCAGTTCACTCCACCCAAGGTAAGAGAGGATGACGTGAAATCTCCCTATGTCGGCCTGAAGCAGAGCAAACGGATTTAGGCAAGCCGGGGGGAGGTGGAGGAATCGCTGTGACTGGCGCATGATGCGCTGGAGAACTTCGGCAAGAACGCGCTCCTTTTCGAGAGTCGCCGCGTTCTTAGTTCCGCGTTTTCGGCCCGATCCCGGAACGGGCTCCGCCGTTTTTACCGATGAAGGTTTAGAAATCAGTCTTTCAGGGGGAGGCTTTCTATCACCCTACAACCTCCGGTGAATCTGGCAAGGGGTGCTAGAATCGGCCATGCTCTCCAACGACGACGAGAAGCTGATTGAAATGGGCCTTGAGGCGGCGCTGAAGCCCGTCTACGACCGGCTCGAAGACATCGCAGGGCCTTCAAGTAAAACGATTGGGCGAATGATCAACGCGATGCTCTGCACTCAGATGAGGAGCGTGGTGAAGGTGTACGGGCGTGCGACGGAGATGCTGAACAAGGCCGGTATTCCTCTTGGCCCCGTTCCCTTGAAACTCCTCAAGCCGATTCTCGATGGTGCGGCGGTTGAGGAAGACGAAAAGATGCAGGATTTGTGGGCGGCGTTGCTTGCGAATGCCTCAGCGCAAACGGACGAACGAGAAGTATCTCCGGCGTTTATTAGTGTTCTCGGGCAGCTCTCACCTCTGGACGCTCACGTGTTCCGAACATTGGAGGGACGGACAGATACCACTAGGTACGTAGGTCGAACAAGCGAACTTCGGTTCCACTTTCGCGGGTACACAGCAACGCAAGTATCCGCCTCTCTGGAGAACTTACTCCATAATTCGTTACTTGAATCGGAGGCTATAGTAATCTCTGAAAGATCCACAGCGACGGACCGGCGGAGGACGGATGCGACCGACCATGATTTCCGCGTAACACCTTTCGGCATTCGGTTTTTCCAGGCTTGCGAACCTCCTAAAGCAAAGACCTAATCACTCAACGGGCACATTCACGCTCACCGTCTCCCCGTCAATCGTGACGCGGAGCATTACGCTGTCCTTCAATTCCGGGGTCGTTCCCTGGAAGTAGAAGTTATAGGCGTCCTGCGCCCAAGGTTCGGCATCTAGTTTTGTATTCAGATAGGTACGGACTACCTTCCCGTCGAGGAGAATTTCCGCTTTCGAGAAAAGCCTGAGACCGTTCTGTTCCCATCCGGGTTGCCGCATGACTTCCCCGTCTTTCTTCGGAACCCACACGATACTGCCTCCGTCTACCTTCGGAGTTTTCAAGAGTTCAAGCGTGATTGACTGGGCCGGGGCTTCGGATGCGGGGATCGGGGCGGGATGCTGTCCCAAGACTTTCTGCACTGGTGCTGGGGCCGGCGTTTCGATTCCTTCAACCGGAGCGCCGGAAGGAAGGGGCTTTGCGTTTTGCGTTTCTGTTAGCTGTGCTTGGAGTAAGACGACCTTTTGCATTAAGAGCGAGATCACCTGTTCGAGCGCGGATTTGAGATCCGCTTGTATTTCCGCGGCGGTCTGGGCTTTAGCCTGGACCGGGCCGATAGGCAGAGTGATAGCGATGAGTATTGCGAGGGATAGTTTTTTCATTGGTTTGTTTGGGTGTTTTGATGAGGGGCGGAAGGTATCTTTATCCTATTGCTTCTAGCGAACTTGGCAAGGGGGATGGGACCAATTCTGGCCGGGTCGTCCTTTAAGGTGGTGGGTTGCATAAAGCAGCGAAAGGCGATTCCGATATGTCCATTAGAGCAGAAGACATGAAGTACGTTGGCGTGGGTATTCCCGAAAATTGGCAGGTAGCCCATGCTATTAACCCTCAAGCGTTCCTTGCCGCGGAAAGCATGCACGACCTTCTTCACAAGCTAGCACGTCAGCCGGTGCAGAGTTCGCTGCAATATGTGACGCGGCGTCTTATGATTATCGGGCTCGATTCGCTCGGGGCGGTCACGACGCTCCTGCTGAACGGGTACTCTCCGGATGCTTTGCGGATCACACGGACGATCTGGGAAGCGGCGGTTACGTTGGCGTACCTGAGTACGTTTCCGACGAAGGTTGACGACTTCCTTGACTACTCCCACATAGCGGCAAAGCAGCAAATGGATCAGGCGGATAAAGACTATCCGGAAATCACCAAAGACATTACGGCTGAACGGCGGGCGGAGATCGAGGCGGAATATCAGCGCGTGAAGCCAAGGTTCATGAAGGGCAAGAAGCTGAGAAGCACCTGGAGCGAGAAGAAGATCTTCGATATGGCAAAGGCAACAGGTCGAGAAGAACTCTACAAGACGTTTTACAAGTACGCTTGCGGGCTCACGCATCTCAGCGCCTCCGGCCTACAACTGCTCACCAACGAGAAATCGAAAGATGTCGATATCGCGCCGACGAATGAATTCCTCGAAGTTTCACTCCAGATGGCGCATGGGGCGGTGTTAGAGATGATGGCTGATTACAACGATCTGGCGAAGCTGGGATTTGACGACGAGATAAAGGACCTCGTCAAGGTGTATCACGCTGCGTGGGATTAGAGTAGCGTTGCTTGTTTGGCGACCTTTTGTTCCGGCCGAGCCGGGGGGTGAGGTGGAGGAATCGCTTCATGGCTGCTTGACACTGCGGCAAGGAGCGCGGATCGTTGGAAGATTATGAGCCTAGTCGAAACATTCGAAGTGATTAGTCCCAGCATTGTGGCGCTCGCATCTCGTCTTGTGCCGAAGATCGAGGGTGTGAATCCGGTGTTCCCGTGGATCATCGGAACGGGATTCGTTGTCGATAGCCGTGGAATCATCGCCACGAACGATCACGTCATACAAGAACTCGTGAAGCTTCCAAAACATCCGACGAAGGGACCGGCAGCGATGGCCCTGGTTCCCGTGAGGACGAAGGATGAACGAGGCGACGCCATGGGATACGTGATGACAGAGATCAGAGCGCATTGGAGTCTCACGGAGTTCACCGCTCCCGGCCCGTATTACGGACAGATGAATCCTGACTTCGGGTTTATCCAACTCGATGCGTGTGAGCTGCCGCCGCTGAAGCTTTCAACGGAGGGCGATGCCTTGCAAGTGGGAATGCCGGTTGCGACGGCCGGTTATCCCCTTGGAACATCCGCAATCACGGTTTTTGGGCAGGTCAATCAGGCGATGCCATTTCTCCGGCACGGGATCGTGAGCAGCATGTTCCCGTTTCCGACCAAGCATCCTCACGGTTTCACTATCGATGTGATGTCCCAGCACGGAGCGAGCGGTTCTCCCATCTTTCGAACAGATACTCCGGAGGTCGTGGGAATCCTGTACGGCGGTTTGCCGAACCATAAGGGTGAGTCGACGAACATTACTCTCGGTGTTCCTTCGGAGATTCTGGCGTTCGGTCTCGACGCGCTATTCAAAAGTCAGAAGATCGAATTCGAGGGAGTGCCTACGTTCGCGCAGGTGTTCAAGGATGCGGATAAGTCGGGCGATTTGAAGTGGGAAACGATCACGGTAAAGAGGGAAATTCCGAAGGCGGGAACGTAAAGAAAATCCCTGCGTGCGCAGGGATTCGGGGCATTACCCCAAGAGTGATTGAACTTCTTCCGGCCCGAGTTGGTCCGGTTGTTTGTCGTTAGGATTGATATTTCGCACGAATCGCGTCCGTGCAAGCCGCGCCAATAGCGTAGCGCTCGCCGCTTTCCCCGGATCGTCGCCATCAAGGAACAGCGTCAGACACTTGAATCGCATCAGGAGCTTTTCCTGCGCTTCGGAGAGCGAGCATCCCATCAGAGCCACGGCGTTGTATCCTGCCTGATAGACCTTCATGGCGTCGAAGAATCCCTCCGTAATTACGACCTCCTCCGCGTCGGCCGGAATCCGGTGCAGATTGTAGAGTTCGAGCCCCTTCCGGAATCCTTTGGGGAAAAGATATTTCGGTTCCGCGCCATCGTGCGCGCGGCCGGCATACCCGAGGAGTTTTCCCTTTTCGTTGTGAATCGGGATGACGATCCGATGATCCGCGAGCCAGCTTGATTTGCCGGGGAAGTATCCCACCCCGAAAGCATCAGCCGTCTCTTTCGAGATTCCCCGCGTCGCAAGGTAGTCGTGATAGGCCACGTCCTTCAGCGCCTGGAATCCCGGATACTTCACCGCAAGCGGGATATTGACCTCGGCCTCCGGCTCGGGCTTCGGGTTCGGAGCCCTCGCCTCCGGCCTCGGATGACCGTTCAGGCCGAACCATTGTTCAAGCATCGTTCCGGCCGCAGAGACGGAGCAGTTTTCCATCGCCATGACGAACGCGATCAAGTCGCCCCCTGTTTCTCGATATTTTCGCGTCGCTGCGCACGATCGCGAGTGACAGTTAAAGACGTTCTTTTTCGCGTTGATGGTGAAGGATGCTTTGCTTCCGGTGTGGCCCGGGAGCGGACAGTTCCCCCGGTAGTTCCTTAGTTCAACTCCGTAGCGGGTGCAGACTTCTTCAATATTCACGGCCTTTTTGATGGCCGCAAAGTCGATTCTCCTGTCGGGCATTGTGACCCCTCCTAGTTGTGATTGAGCTGTCCTCACCCTAAGAGACCCGGCACGACCTGTCAAACCGCTCCGAGGGGACACCCCCTCGACCCCCACGAGGTCGGCAAGCCCCCTCTACACCCCCCACGGCCGCCCGCCAGCCCCGCGATCCACGTGGTCTCGCTTCACTGCTTAGAGGGAACGGTCGGTCCTCGCCGGGTTAGCCAGTAGGTAACCCGGCTCCGTAACCGACCGATTCATGAGTGCAGTGATGCGAGCTGCACAAAGGTCGGAATCACAAAGCAATCGAAGCAGAAATGCCGGAATACGAAGTCATCATCGTGAGCGTGGATGCGCATAAGTGCACGATGCCCGCGCTGTCGAAGGAAGAAGCAGAGCAACAGGCATTGCATCTCTTCGACGACCGTCCCGAGGCGTTGATATCCGTACTACGCCATGTGCAGGTGGTGGATGTGAGGGAAGTGGAGGAATGAACGAGGAAACGTATCGGAGCTTGTGCAAGATTCTCGATTACCTCTACGAGGACGAACAGGGGCATTGGGAGGAGAACGAGAGACCCACGCTCCACATCTTCACGGACATCCGCCAAGTTCAGGGTTGGGCGGATGAGGTGAGAGGAAAGTTGCCGTAGATATCAACCCCGCATTGGCTTGAGAACGATGCGGGGCTTTTTCGTGTTCGCGTAGGCGGCCGGTACCCGCCCACCCCGAAAATGTAGGGGGCTTGTCGGACGGCGCCGAGATCGATTTGTTGAAAAGTTTCGAGCGAACCTTATTTCGATAGCCACTCTAGGAGTGCGGCGGTGCCTCGCGAGATCCGGCAAAACTGGTCCTGCTCACCGACGGCTATTCGACCGGGATTGATGCGGGCCTCGCGAGCTTCGACAGCGATGGGTTCACCGTGAACTGGAATATCGTCGGGGCGGGCTTTGACGCGTACTGCATTGCGCGCGGAATGCGGTGATCAGATGGGTAACGACCGGGGCATCCCGGATAGAGCCTCAATCTTCCGCCGGCAGTGTGGGACCACTTTCGACCTGCCATCCCTTTAGGGTTATTTGTAAGAATCAGTGCATATCAGACTTTTCTGAAAGGAGATAACGTAATGCCTGGTAAAGGTAGGGATCGTATGGTTTCCCAGCGACCTGATGGCAAGTGGGCCAACAAACGTAACGATGCAGACAAGGCTTCGAGTCTGCACGATACGCAAGGAGACGCGGCGAGAGCCGCCAAAGAGATGCTTCTTAATCAGGGAGGTGGTGAACTGACAATCAAGGGGCTTGACGGTAAAATCCGCAGCAAGGACACCATCGCGCCCGGAAACGATCCGAATCCGCCCCGAGACAAAGAGCACTAAGAAGCGACCACCGGATCTCCGAAAACTCTGTCTTCCCCCTTGAGTTCGGACTCTGAACGCATGCCGTCAGTCCTGGCGCTACTTCTTCCGCTTGGCGACCCACGTTCGCATGCATTGCATCAGTTCGTCGACAGGGAGTCGCTTGATATCTCGATCAGAGAATCCACGAGCTTTCAAGATGTCGTAGTTGTCTGACATGAAATCGAGGAAGGCTCCCCACACGGCAGAAGGCCCCGGGGAGGCCTTGCTCGCCGCGTTGGCGGCTAACCAGTTTCTAACGATCGTCACGACCTCCTGAGGGTCGTCATCGTGAACGGCAATGTCGGAATTGGAGAGGTCCGAAATTGCTGCCTGATAGCGATATTTCTCCGTTTCCAAAATGAGACATCGCTTGTTTGGCCACGTACCCTTACCGAACAAACGGCATCCGACATCGAGCCCGAGTTCAAAAGGCATATTCAGGCGGTAGAATTCACCCGCCTTCAGCGCTCTTATCCGGGACAAGTCATGTATAGCGTACTTTGATTCCTTGATAAGGGTCACGACCTTGTGTATCCGGGCCTCACCTGAATCCAGACGCTCCAAAGCAATCCTTGGCTGGAGTCGCAGGTAAATGATCGCAAATAATATCGGACGAAGAATGGGTAGGTACTTGTCGTCAAACGGACAATTCACGAAGACATTTTGAGCAAATCCCATACGGGAATTCAGTCAGCGCTTGTCTGTGGGAGGATGAGGATCATTGCCGTATGAGTTCTTTTCCCGAATCGTCCCATCGGAATGGTGGATATAGATCTCTCCGCCGTTCTTCCCGGCCAGTTGTCTTGCATAGTCTACGGCATCGCCCTGCTTCCCAAACACTCGACTGGCTCGCGACGAGCCGGACTTGCGAACACT
The DNA here is from genome assembly GCA_035292885.1 of Bdellovibrionota bacterium. NCBI lineage: Bacteria > Pseudomonadati > Bdellovibrionota > Bdellovibrionota bacterium. The sequence goes on from DATDPG010000102.1 coordinate 13,502, forward strand.
CCACCCTCCGCCTGAATTCGGCACAACATGTCGACTCGTTTTGCTCAAATTGCCTCTCCGATTAGAAGTTCGCATGCCGTCTATTCTAATCCAAATTTCCCCTCTCGCGGCCTCGGATGCGAACGTCCAGAAGACGAACGACTCGAGGGCACACAGTCTATCGGTTCGTACGTCCGCCGTCGGTCAGCGCCTCACCCCTACTTGCGCGGTCCAGTCGACAACTGGAGAATTGCTTCACTGCATGCTCTGAAGCTCTTTAATGGTTCTGTTCTCGGAGCATTATGCTTTTCATCAGCTCGTTAAGACCAGCAGGCCAGGAAGCCCGCGGAGGAAATCGGCTCCATGATGAATAGATCGTAGCTTGCTCTTTCTGAACGTACAGGGCAAAGCGAGCGAAGAACTCTTTGCGCTTCTGGGGCCCCATGTCGACGTAACGTTGTGCAAGATTCTGGTCGAGTACCCAGCCGTTGAGGTGATTTGTCGACGTGCTCCCTGCCATGGTCCACAAGTGCTCCATGAGCGGCATCACGCCGGAAAGAGGTTCGAACATGAAGTTGGGACGATATTCAAAAAGAATGTCGGGATACTGGCTGCGCAAATACTCCGCAGGTTCTCCCGCGCCTCGAAGAGATTCAACCATGAGCCATGAGTTCCAGTCGATGTAGCAGTCCATTTGTAAGACTGCGTTCTTGAGGTCCTTTTCGCCGCCAAAGAGAGCAGCAATTCTTTCACTGCGCGCGTATCGCTGAACTGCCATGAGGGCGTGCGATAGATCCGGATGTCCCCATTCGGATGTGATCGGCCAAAAGAGCATCGGCCTGACGAGGGCATTTTCAGTTTCGAGAGGACCGACTGCCGCCGGGACGAGATGCGGAAAGAAGTAACCGACATCCGATAGGCCATATTCTCGCTGCAGGGCATAGCCACCGATCGTGAATGTCGCGATGAGCGCCTCCAGTGCCGGTACTGTGTGCGTGAAGTGTGTATCGAGAGAGCTTGTCTTGAAACTACCCAGGTTGAGAGACGATTGGTAAAACGCTGGTGAAGTCGCGAGCTTGTTTGAGACTCTGAAGATCTTTTCCAAACACGATGCGATGTGACCCAGCCACGTATGCTAAGGGACTGCTCAAAAGTAAATTCACATTATTGAGACTAATTATCCCAACGAGTTCTGGTTTGGGTTAGATGCAAAGCTGCAGTTTAGCCCGTGTTTCCAGAGGTAAATGGGGGTAGTCGGCAGCGCTACCGTGGTAT
>DATDPG010000103.1 GCA_035292885.1 Bdellovibrionota bacterium
TTTTTCATCCAGGCCCACAGCGCGGAAAGGATCGCGATCGAGGGAGATTTGGAATCGCAGAAAAAATTCCTCGTTTCCCTCGGCTCGAACTTCCACATTTCGGCGAAAAGGCTGCGGTTTGATTACGAAAAACCCTGGGACGCCCTGGCGCGCGCCCGAAAAAACGCGAATTGGCGGAGAGAGAGGGATTCGAACCCCCGGTACGGTTTCCCGTACACCTGATTTCGAGTCAGGCGCCTTCAACCACTCGGCCATCTCTCCCCGTCTTGTCGCGCCGTTCGACGAAGAATGTACGCAAGAGTTGGGCACATTCCAACTCCCTCACGCCGCCGGTAATTTCCACACGATGATTTAAATTTAGGTGCTGTTCATTAACGGACACAAAGCGGAGTGCGCCCCCTTTCGGATTGGGGCATCCGAAAACGACGCGTTGAATCCGCGCTAAGTAAATCGCTCCCGTACATAATAGACACGGCTCGGCAGTGACGTAGACCGTGGCGTTTTCCAGACGCCAACTTTGAAGCGTTTCCGCCGCATGCCGAAGAGCGACAACTTCCGCATGCGCCGTCGGATCTTGAAGAGCCTCCCGTTCGTTTCCCCCTTCCGAATAAATGTTCCCATCGATAACAACGATCGCCCCGACCGGCACATCTCCGCGCAATGCCGCCTTTCGGGCCCGCTGGATCGCCAACCCCATAAAGTAGTTGTCGGAAAGTTTACCTTCGTTATTCTCCATAGTTGCGGGTTCGCCTGTTCTCACAGTCAAGGCGCACTGTCCAGTCTGCAAGTAAGGCGCAGCAATTGTTTCGCGCAGCAAGGCGCGACGATGGGAGCGACTCGGTATGCTAGTAAGGCTTAGGATTTTTCCCGTTTCGCGAGGCCGCAACCCCGAGCGAACCGGAGCATACTTTAGTTCGTATGTGAGGATTCGCGAGGGGTGAGAACGACGCGAAGCGGGAAAAAGACAAGCCGTGGTGCGCCCTAGGTGATTCGAACACCTGACCTACAGATTCGTAGTCTGTCGCTCTATCCAGCTGAGCTAAGGGCGCGCCGAGGGCGGGATGGTGACGCAAGAGGAGGCGTTAGTCAAAGTGAAAACCTGGCCGTTATTACCGGAGGCATCTCTACTCTTAGCAACTCTTTTTTGGGGCCTCACGTTCATTCTGACGAAGCAGGCTTTGGTCTTCAGTGGTCCTTTCACGTTCCTCACGTTCCGCTGCATTCTCGCTCTTCCCCTGTTGATGACCTGGAAGGCATCGGAACAGCGAAAAGGGCTGACACCTGCCTCCCTTCGCGCGGGGGTTGCTACGGGCCTCACGCTCTTCGGCGCCTTTGCTCTTCAGACCATGGGTCTTCAATACACATCGGCCACTAATACGAGCCTTTTGACCGGGATTTACGTCGTTCTGATCCCGTTCCTGGCTCTCCTTCTTTTGCGAGAAAAGATTTTTCTCTACGCCTGGATAGGGATCGGCTTGAGCGGGGTGGGTGTCGTCGTGATGGCGGGAAATGCTTCGAGCTGGAATCCCGTGGGGGACACCATGGTCCTCATCAGCACGTTGTTCATCGCTCTTCAGGTCATCGCCGTGCAAGCGTGGACAAAAAAATACAGCCCCCCTCTCATGGCCACGCTCCAGATCGCGACGCTGGGCGTTCTTTGCGCGGGATGTGCGTTCTTATCCGAATCTCCGCTGCTGGTTCCGAATCATTTGCCGTACTGGATCTCCGTGATCGTGACCTCCGTCTTGGCGACGTTCATTTGCTTTGTAATACAGGCGACGATGCAAAAACGAACGACCGCTACGAAAGCCGGTCTCATCTACATGACGGAACCTCTATGGGGCGCCCTCTTCGCCAATGTCATCGGCGGGGAACCGATTGCTTTTCAGACCCTTTCGGGCGGTATAATCTTGCTCGCAGGAATGTTCGTTTCTGAGTACCCTTCTATTCGTGGAGCCTGGGCCCGGTATGGGAAGTCCCAAGTCACGCCGCGAACGTAAGGGCTTTACGCTGATCGAACTGATGATCGTCGTGGCGATCATCGGAATTCTGGCCGCCACGGCCGTTCCGGCCTTTCTTAAGTACATCCGCAAGAGCAAGACCACCGAGGCGCTCAGCGGCATTCGAAAGATTTATGACGGTGAGATCGCCTATTTTGACGTCGACCATATCGATCGTTTCGGAATGCGCGTGTCGAGCCGCTTTGTGAGCGCCGGGCCTGATCCCGCAAACGTCCCTTCGGGAACGTCGACCGCCGGCAACTGGTCCTCGGCGGGATGGGTGGATGTCCAATTCGCGTCCGACTCCCCCGTTCGCTACAGTTACCGGGCCATTGCCTCGGGAACGGGTACCGCCGCTTCCTTTACGGCCCGTGCCGAAGGCGACCTCGACGGAGATACAAGCACCTCCCTCTTTGAGCGCGTCGGTAGCGTCAATAGCGCCACCGGAGATTTTGTCGGGGGATCGGGCGTTTTTAAAGTGGAAACCCTGGAATAACCTGGATTTTTCTCATTCTTTAAACCGAGCAAGAACTGTAATAGGATCACCCGTTCGTGCACTCATCTCCAATGGAAAGGAGAAAATATATGAAGGCCCAATTGAACCGTTTTTTCTGGATTGTCCTTGCGCTGTCAGTGCCCGC
>DATDPG010000104.1 GCA_035292885.1 Bdellovibrionota bacterium
TTTTTCATCCAGGCCCACAGCGCGGAAAGGATCGCGATCGAGGGAGATTTGGAATCGCAGAAAAAATTCCTCGTTTCCCTCGGCTCGAACTTCCACATTTCGGCGAAAAGGCTGCGGTTTGATTACGAAAAACCCTGGGACATCCTGGCGCGCGCCGGAAAAAACCCAAAATGGCGGAGGAGGAGGGATTCGAACCCCCGATACGGTTTCCCGTATGCCGGTTTTCAAGACCGGTGCCATGAACCGCTCGGCCACTCCTCCGGTCCCTAATTTGTCGGTGGGGGCGACGTGGAAGTCAAGTCGGGCAACAAGACGGTCAAATGATTCTCGCCCCGGACCAAGCCGCGAGCAAGAGTGATCCACTCTCCGTCTGCCGAGAATAAAGCGTACATCGCGCCCAGGATTCCCTGCTCTTCCGCTAATGTACTCCGCGCCAGGGCCCTAAACGCATCAGCTAACCGTTGCACCGCACTCGCATCCGCAGGCATATCGAGGATTTCAAATTCACCGTTTCGATTCATTCTCGCAATTGGCCGGGCGGATCCGGGGGACGAAATCCGGAAGAAGCCCAATTCAGAAAGTTCAGCGATGGACACGCCCCCGCCATTTTCCCAAAGAGACGGCAAAACGAAATCCGACCCATTGGAATGCCCGTTTCGGGCTTTGCCTAAACGGGAATAGAGTCGTTTCACCGCTCCAATATGCTCCGAAGGCACGAGGATGTTTCGATATTCAAAATAGCGTTCCGCCGGTAGGTAATGCGCCGCAGGGAAGTCGCCTTGCGTCCATCCCGCCGGTGGACCCAACCGTATTTTGTTCGCCCGTCCCCTGTCACTTTTCGCGCCGATCTCGTTTAAGGCCGGAGGCTTAGCCACGGAATCATCAAAAAGCCCTGCTTCCGGGAAAAGATACCAGCCGAGAAATTTCTTGAAAAAGCCGAGTTTATTTCCATTCCCCTTAAGCACGTTCCGAAATGCTCCTTGGCGATTGGACCGAACGACATCAATCAAAATGGAGGTCAGGTCTGCCTGATCCAAGAGCGCTCGTAAGTGAGTGAACACAACATCTGATTCCTTCTGCAGAGTGCCGAGAAAAAGACCTAATTCGTATCCAATCTCTGCGCGGCGAACCGGGTTTTCGGCGAGGGTCCGGATCCCGTTTTCCAGCTCCTGTCTTAGCGTCGCTCCCTCTATGCCGGCATAGGGTAAGCCAATCTTTCCCAGTGTCGGAGTTGCGGAAGTGGCGAAGTTGGGTGGAACCGGGTCCAGTTTCACTCCGGTGGGCACACTTGGATCTCTTGAAAGGCCGCGCAATTCCACAATGTCCTGTCGGCCGATTTCACCCAGAAAACGGAGGTACACCGAACGATTCGCAAACGACCAGGTTGTGCTCGGAACTCCCTGGACGATTTCGAGGTATCGATCCAGAGCTAGGAAGATTTCATTTCGAGAATCCAGGGTCCCCAGCACATCGGCGCCGTGTTCGGAAGCCCGGAGCAATCTCTCAGCTACAGCGAGCGCCAAATCTTCCTCATGGGCGACATCCGGGTGGCGGAGGATTTCGGCCTGGAGCTCATCGATCAGAGCTCGCCTCGCCGCGGGAACGGGAAGTGACGGATCCAAAAATGCGTCGAAACCATGCTCAAACAAAACGTCGTCCAGCGCATAGGCCCATCGATCGCGCCGAACCCCCTTCAGCGCCAGAGCAACCTTTCCATCGCACATAAAGTCGACCATATGCCGTAGATCGACGGGGAAGATCGGTCCCCGCGTGCCGTCCGCAAGAACAGGAACCGAGCCCGGAACAGAGTTCACAAGGTTCAAATCCGCAAGAAGCGGCTGATTTTCTTTTCCCCGAACTTTGCCGAAAACGGTGGCATCAAATACGCGATCCAAGTACACGTAACCGGAATCCCAGTACCTTTTCAGGTAGTCGTACCATATGGCCACCAGATTGCCCGGCACTAATTTTTCGATTTGCCCGGCCGTGAGCCGGTCCAGTGTGATGTCCGAGCGCTTTTTTGCCGTTGCATACGAAACGGTCGTCATCCTTTCCATTGGGCCTTGTGCCTCTTTTCCCGTAATCGGATCGACCATAAGATGCGTTTCGTAAATCTCAAGATCTTCAAAACCCAAAGCTTCCCGCGCCGCTTTTGTGGCTCTAATTTCAAGTTCCAAAAAACCATGAAAGGGGGGCGGATATAGGTAGAGGGCTTCCAGTCGATTCGCTTCCCGGTTAAAGCGGAGAAAAACATATTTTATCCCCCCCTTGCCTAGAAGAAGCAGGCCATCTCCAACCACTTCTTTGGGAAGGACCCCCGCCAGATCCTCAAACCAGAAGTATCTCTTTCCATTCTTCAAGAAAGCGACGCCTCGGGCATTCTTCCATGCCTCTTTGAAGCCCTGTTTTGATTTTGCGGGAGCTTTCTCACGGCCGGAGTTCGCCGATTCGAATAACTCGTGCCGGGATCCTTTCTTTGTGGGTGTTTCGACGAGCATTTTCTCCCCTAGCGGACTCAAATAAACAGACCGCGCATCCTCCTTTGCGCCCCCTAGAAAATCCTGTATCGGCTTGGGGAGGTGGGAGAGAAGAGGCCTTAGTGGTGGTTCAGATGAAGATACCGCCCCTTTCTTCGCCGCTGACGTTTCCGAGGGCGACGGAACATTCGGATCGGCGGCCGGCGGCGAGACCGGTTCCTTCGGCGCCGCTCCTCCTTCACCGGGCGATTTTGAAACCCGCGTTCGTCCTCCCGGAGGCTCCGGCGTACCTTTCATGAGAAGAATCGTTCCATCCGGCTGAACGGCGAACCCTTGGAACGCGAGCTGAGCTCCGACTCGCGCTAACTGCCAGCGACTTTGAACTTCAACGGTTTGCGCGATCTCTTTAAGAATATTGATTCGCGCACGCGCGGTCGCCCCGGCAACGACGAGGAAAAAACTGTTGAGTCCCAGAGAAACCAGCTCTTCCGTCGAAGCGTTCGCCACCCCTTTTTTCAAGACATCACGCACGCCCGCATAGGATGCGTAGAGGAGGTAGGGATCTCTGCCGATTTCAATCACGGAATCGATTTGCAGGATGGTCTTTAAAACCTTGCTTGCCTTGAGAAACTTTTCGGCTTCGTTAACGGCTTCAGCCGCCTCGCCCGTAATCTTCAACCATTTTAGAAGCCATCCGCTCCCCTTGGCGGCAAAGCCCCAACCGGCGAGCTTGGGAACGATCAAGATCAGGTCCCACACCACGGTACGAAAGGCGGGGCGATGTCCCGTCTCGTAAGATTCAATCATCGAATCGCTCCCCGGCACGAGGAGTCCGGCACCCAGTTTTACAGACCAGTGAACGGTCCGTCCGTGCGCGCCTGTAACCAGCGCGCAGACAAATACTCGCTTTGCGGACCTGTAACTTTGCGTTCCAACTCTTCCATTTTTTCGTAAAGTCCGCCGGAGCGAATCGCGTGCTGTTGGAACCATTCACGGAAATTGGGAAGGGATTGAAGGGCGTCTCCTCGAGCGGCATAAATTTCAAACCAAAGTTTGAGCCGATCGATCGAATCTTGGTCCTTTTTTTCGAGGGCCTGGCGGTAGGAATTCGTCAGCTTGCGCACCTCTTCCATAGCCGCAGGTGGGAGGCCTTGATTCTCCTGACGAGATTCGGCGATGAAAAGTTGGGACCAGTCTGCGGCCTTTTCCCAGGTGTTCACGACGACCGCACCGTTCCTGCGCGGATCGGGCTCAAGAAATTCTTGCGCTCGGGCGGATTCCACCCAGGGCAAGACCAGGAGAAAAATTAATTGTGTAACGGCCGACACCATGCCCCGCAGCGAACCGTTGCAGGGGCCGTACCACTCCCCATCCCCTGCTATTCGTGAATGTATTTGGAATTAAAGGATTATTTTTGGAACACCCGCATGTGGAGGCTTTGTGTCCTCCAATCGACGTCGCATTTCGTGGAAAGCAGGACTCTCCAAGGAACGCGGGCCACGGCACGCTTGCCTCATATTTCACATGCGCCGCAAAAAATGGACAATTTAATCAATAATTACAGTGGATTAAATAGCCGGTCACCGGCATGTGACTTGCACATCTTGCATTCCGAATGAAAACCATTGAGTCCCGGGCTGAAATGGAAAACCTAAGGAGCTTGCGATGTGCTTGCGGCGCCTTGTTTCGTTTGTAACCGCGTTTTCTGTTCTGGTTGAGACGACTCCCGGTCCATTTTCTTCGCAAGCCGCGGCAGCCTCTGAACAGGTCCACCCACCGCAAACTCAAGAATTAGCAAAGTTTGATGCCAATCAACTGGCGAATCTCAAACGACTCCTCGACGACGAGGCGGTCCGAGCTTCGTGTCGAGGCCAGGAGGACAACCCAACGTTTGAAGAAAGAGAAACCATCGGTGACATGTCTCAGGCGACGGTAGCAAAAATCATTGTTCCGCTTTGGGCCAGCCTTATAGCCACGGTGGCTCCGGCTTCGGGCGCCCGCGTGCCAAACGCCATCGATGACAACAATACAGCGAACTGGGCGGAAGCAACGAAGGATAATTTTCATAACTACATGACGGTTCCAACCGCGTGCGTGCAAAACAATGCGGACGTAACTCGGACAATTCAGGAGGGACGCAAATTCGCTCGGGCCAATATGATGTCCGATCCGAAAAAAAGGACGCGAAATCGGCGGATACTGATCCCGCAAGCGTTCGCGGATTCCATGAAGATTTATTTTTACCAAGCCGCCTCACCATATTGGAGCAGCTGGGGCGAAACGGTGAGTACATTTCTGTCCGGCTTCAATGGCGAACGAACCCCGCCGGATAGACCCAACTCCATACTTTACGACCGAATTTCAAAGAGAATCGAAAAGATAAAAGGGGACAATCCCTATGTTGTTCAAACAATCAGCGAACCGCGCCACGATCAAGGTACGAAATACGGCCGCTACGGTGAAGCGGTAGTACTTTTGGACGAGAGGAGTTTGTCTACACGCTACGCGGATATGTTTCCACGCCTCTGGCGCGGAGATATGAAGATCTTGCGAGCCAAATTGTCAGATCCTCTTTTACAGCTTGGGCCAAGTCTATCCGAATCGCAGGTGAATGCAGTAATGGACGAAAGGGATCGCCTCGTGGATGCGCATGTGAGCGAAATGATCAAACGAGGTGCATATTCGGTTCCTTCTTCCGGCGTCAATGATTTCGAAGGCACCTTCAACAATGCCGCAATTCAAGTTGCGGGGCAGATTCGGGCGGGTCTTGCCTCATTATGCGAGATGGAAGCGGAAAAGATTCTGGAATTTCGTGAAGTCAGAAACTCCCTGCACGCGCTTGTAAGAGATGGGTCGAGCCGCTCTGATGTGAACTTGGTTTCATTTTGTCACGTTGCGAACGCATCCCAGTGGTGGGTCAATGCCAAGAAAAAGCTCGTGATCGGTGGGGTCATCGTGTCGGCTGTCGCCCTCGTCCTTTCGGCGGGCGCATTATGGGTGGGATACCCCATGGTCGCTGCATATGCAGGAGGCTTCGGCGCCGTGTTTGGCCTCGGGATGGGCATCTACGATATCGCCCGAATGAAGGAAACCGGAGAACGTTTGTATCTGACTCGGATGTTGTTTGCCGCCCATTTGGCTGACTTGACTACACTAAACGAGGCCGAGAGTGAGTACGGGTGGACGTTGTTTGGCGCGGCCATGACACTCACGGCGCCAGTTGATGTTTGGATCGCAGCGGCCGCGATCATTCGCCTTTCCCGCAATGCGCGCATCGTCGACGAAGCAGCCGATGTCGTTCGTGCGTCTGCCAAAGTATCCAAAGCGGGCCGGGCCGCGGAGGCGACGGACGATATCCTGGAGACATTAATCCCGGGTGCGGGGCGGGCGGTTCGAGCCTGCCTTGCCGGAGCTTCATTTTAGAGGATTGGCAGATGATGCGATTTACACAGTCGTCGCGAGTAACGGCCAAAATGGTTATCTTCGTTCTGTCCGCCGGCCTGTTCTTCGTCCCACCTTATTCAAGTCGAGCAGCAGATGAGTGCCCTCCCAAACTGCTCGAAGCCCTTCGCCAACTTTTTGAGGTCGATCCAAACGACCGAGCCGCAATTGAAGAGATCCTCAACGGCCCTCTCGCTGAAGCACTTGCCAACACTCCCCCAGGTCCTAATAGCGCGCGCGCGAATGAGATCGGACATTTGATGCGCGACGAAAACCCTGGCAGCTCGCAAGCCGCACAAAATCTAGCCAAGCATCATTTCCCCGAGACCTTACCATCTTCCGTGGCGCCCGGCCGGGACGCTCCAATTCAAATCGTAAAAGGTATGAAAGTCCCCGTGATTCTCGACACAGGGGAGGTGACCGTCGGCGAAGTGTTTGACTTCGATTTCGCTGGCACGGTTATGGTTGAATACACTCAGGGGAATTTGCGCGTTTTTCCGCATGTAGACAAAAGCCGCATAGAACAAATGTTGAAAACGGCTCAAGCCGAATCCAAAGGGATATTGGGCAAAGAGGGGTTCATGGTGTCCGAAGGAGCCTTGATCAAATTATTCGGTACGTTTGAACAGAAAGTGAATTACGCGTTCCGAATGTACAATGCTTCATTTCGCGGGATAAAGAAGGGCCATATTGTGGTGCAGGTCCAACAGAACGGCCTCGTCCGCCATGGTAACGCGATCAAAGTGAGCCATTCGCAAGTTGAGGTGCGATGGGAAGACGGAACCAAATCCATGCTTTCCACCGCTTCAGCCGAGGAAGCTAAGAAAGAATGGATTCGCGGCTGCCTGGATGAAGTACAGGAAATTATTAATGAGGCCTCGAATAGTTCGTCTCCGATCCATTTCGTCGATTTTGAGGGAATTCAGGTGCCCGTTGTCGGCGACACTTCCTCTCCTGAATTAAAAGCGATTATGAACATGGCAGATCGCCGCCTTCGCGAAAGTGCGGGAGAAGTCGCCGTTGATACTACCATTGCTGCAACGAAAATTGAGACCAGATATATCCATGCTCTAGAAACATACTGGGCAAAGATTGTGGACGGAGGAAACGAAAAGGCGAAACGGGACTTTTTGAAATTGCTGAAGGAGATCCAGAATTCGTCTGAGTTCAAGTCATTGCCAAAAGAATACGGCTTGTATGGCACGACTGGGAAAAACAAGATCTATGTCAATCGAAGAGTCCTACTCGCGTTGGCCCATAAATTGGCTGAGAAGCGTTTAATCAGTCGGTGGGATTAAGCACCTTACCTAGCTATCTTTGCGGACCCGAAATAGGGAACCAATGCGTTAGGAATCACGGCGGACCCATCTTCTTTCTGGCAATTTTCTAGAATCGCGATGAGCGTTCGGCCGATCGCCAAGCCGGAACCGTTCAACGTATGAACGAACTGAGGCTTTCCGCCCGCCTTCGGTTTGTATTTGATCTCCGCTCTGCGCGCCTGAAAATCTTCGTAGTTCGAACAGGAGGAAATTTCCCGATACTCCCCCTGCCCCGGCAACCAAACTTCAATGTCGTACGTCTTCGCCGATGCGTGTCCGATGTCGCCGCTGCACAGACCGACGACGCGGTATGGAAGTTCCAATTGTCGCAGCACTTCCTCCGCGTCGGCGGTCAACGTTTCAAGATCTTTGTACGACCTCTCCGGCGTCGTGAACTTGACGAGTTCCACCTTATCGAACTGGTGTTGGCGAATGAGCCCCTTTGTATCCTTCCCGTACGAACCGGCCTCCCGCCGAAAACAGGGGCTGAACGCCACGAACGAAATCGGAAGATCGGGTTCGACCAGCGTTTCGTTTCGGAAGAGATTCGTCACCGGAACTTCCGCGGTCGGAACCAAATAAAATTCAGGATCGGCGGTTCGAAACGCCTCTTCACCGAATTTCGGCAGCTGCCCCGTCCCAACCATGGAGCTGCGATTCACCAAAAAAGGCGGCCAGATCTCCTCGTAGCCGCGGCCTCGATGAAGATCCATCATGAAGTTGATCAGGGCCCGCTCCAAGCGCGCGCCGGCGCCGCGAAGAAACGCGAATCGCGCACCGGTGACCTTGGCGGCCCGCTCAAAATCCAAAATACCGAGCGATTCGCCCAGCTCCCAGTGCGATTTCGGATTCGGCACAGGTTTCTTCGGCTCGCCCCACGTTCGAACCACCGGATTGTCGGCCGCGCCCTTCCCTTCGGCGACGCTCTCGTGAAGTACGTTTGGAAGATAGAGCAGTTCTTCACTCAGTTCTGCATCCAGCGTGGCGAAGCTTTGTTCGCAGACCTGGATCTCTCTCTTCAGCTCGGAGGACCGAGCCTTAAGTTCCTCCGCTTTCTTCGGCTCCCTCTTTTCTTTCTGAAGTTTTCCGATCTCCGCCGAAAGCGAATTGAGTCGGGCTCGCTTCTGGTCATGGTCGGCTTGGAGTTCCCGCCGTCTCTTCCCCAATTCATCCAGTTTGATTAATAACTCGGGACCGACTCCGCGCGCCTTGAGCGCCCTTGAGAGCCTCTCTCGATTTAGCTCGACGAAACGATAGTCCATTTCAGTGAGTCAAGGAGTAGATTTGATCCTCAATGTCTTCCCGCTCTTTCGACTGAGGGTCGAGCTTCAAATATTTTTTGAACGCCAAAATCGCGGCCTGTTTCTGATTGGCCTCCCGATAAATGAATCCGAGATAATAATACGGGCGCGGGTCGTTGGGATCGACGGACTGGGCCTGTCTGTAATAGTTGGTGGCGGCTTGCCGCTCTTTTTCCTCTTCCGCGATGAGTCCCAGGCCCACGTACGAGTCGGCGCTTTTCTTATTCACCTGGAGCGTTTTCTGGAAATAGGTCTTGGCCCGTTTGGAATTCCCGTCGCGCATGTAAGAATTCGCGAGCTTCAACAGGATTTCACCGTTCCTCGGCTCGGTCTTCTCGGCGCGCAAATAATATTCGGCGGCCTTCGGGTAAAGGTTCCGGCTGTCGAAATAATCTCCCAGCGCCATGAGGGGAGCGATGAATTTCGGGTCCGCCGCCAACGCTGCATCCATGGCTTTTTCGGCGCCGATCGGGTCGTTCCTAAAAATAAGCGTGACCTCCAGCTGGTAATGACCTTCCGCATCGGAAGGACGAAGCTGAATCGCCCGCTGCAACTCCTCGAAGGAGGAATCCAGATTTCCGATTCCGCGCCACGCCACTCCCAGATGGAGATGGATCGGATAATAGTTGGGTCCGTATTTCGACGCTTCTTGAAGTTCGGTGACCGCTTCTTGGTAACTTTGCTGGTCGATCAGGACGGTCGCCAGTTTCACGCGGGTATCAAAATCCTTCGGCTGCGTCTCCAAGACCCGGCGGTAGGTTTCGAGAGCTTTTGTGTATTCCTTTTGTTTGTGCTGAAGCTCTCCCAAAGCGACCTGTGTATCGATTCGCGTGGAGTCGACGGAGAGGGCCTTTTGGAAGTGATTCGAGGCGTCCTGGATATGGCCCAGCGCCAAATGGGCCCGGCCGAGATTGGTGAGGATCGTTGCGTTTTGAATGTCCTCTCTTTCGGCGAGTTTCAGCTCGGCCAATGCTTCCGCCGGTTTCCGTGTGACCAAGAATACTTCCCCCAATGCATTGTGGGCTTTGGGATTGGTCGGAACCAAAGCGATCGCCGCCCGTAGCTGCGTATTCGCCATCGAGAAGTTGTCCTTCTTAAGATAGAGCTCCCCAACAGCGATCATCGAATCGACGTGCCGCGGGTCGTTTTTCAGGGCGTTTTCAAACGACGCAATGGCGTCGTCGATGCGGCCCAGGGCACGCTGTACCAAGCCAAGTTGGTAGAGCCCTTTGACGTTCCCGGGGGCTTTTTCCAATCCTTTCGTCAGCTCGCCTAATGCGTCGTCGTTCTTTCCCAATTCACGCAGCGCCTGCCCTCGGAAGATTAAGTACTCTGGAGTATTGGGCGAAAGACTCGACGCCCGGCCGAATTGCTGTTCCGCCTTTATGAAGTCGCCGCTGTCCATAAACAGACGACCTACATAAAAGCTATTCGCATGATTGAGGGGATCTTTTTGCAGCGATTTTTCCATCGCCGCGATCGCTCCGGCCGAATCCTTCCCGGCTTCGGCAATCTCCGCCAGGTACCGCCACGCCCTGCCGGCGTCGTAATTGCTTAAAGCCGCCTCGTTCGTTTGAAGCAACGCTTGAAGGCCTTGACGGGCGTCATCCACCTTCCCGTAATGAGCGTACAGCAGGCGCCACAGCTCCACTTCGGAGCTGAGATGGGGCACGCTTGAGCTGATGATGTTTCGAAGGATGGATTCCGCCTCCTGCACATTTCCCTGCTGCAATCGGATCACAGCCA
>DATDPG010000105.1 GCA_035292885.1 Bdellovibrionota bacterium
AGGCGTTTTGGGCGGGGGCGGAGCACCTGGGACTCCGGCGTGCGGGTTCATCATCATACCGCTCTGCGGCATTCCACCTGGCATTCGGCTTGGCATTCCGCCCGGCATCCCCTGAGGCGGGGGTCCGGTAGGAACTTGAACTTTCGCCAGGACATCGTCGTAGATTTTCACCGAAGCCTTATTTCGAAGCTTTTCAAAGAGCTTGTCGGAGGTCTCCTTCTGTTTTTCCTGGGCAATTTGCCACTTGATCGAGTGACGGAAGAAGTCGAGACCTCTCTGCTCTCCGGTCAGCTTAATAATGTGGTAACCGTATTGCGTTTTCACGACATCGCTGACATCTCCCACGGCTTTCAAGGCGAAGGCCACGTCGCTGAATTCCAGAACCATTTTCTTGCGGTCGAAGAAGAAGAGATCGCCGCCCCGCGCCTTATTGGATTCGTCTTGGGACTGTTCCCGCGCGTATTTCGCGAAATCGGCCTTGTCTTTCTCGGCCCGGATCTTGGCCAGGAGGACGTTCGCTTTTTTGAGTGCCGCCGCTTCCGAGGTTGGATCGCCCGGCTTGTCCGGCTTGATCAAAATATGACTCGCCCGAATTCGTTCCAGATCGTTTTTCTTCGTTTCATAGAAATCCTGAATCTCTTTGTCGTTCGGCTCGTAACGGTCCTTGCCGAGTCTCGTCGTGAGATATTCTCGCGCCACCTCTCTTCGCAGTCGCTCCGAGTTTTCGATGATTCCGTCCTTTAACGCCGCTTGGAACAGGAGCTCTTCGTTGATCAATTCGTTCAAGAGCTCGCGTTTCTTTTCATTGCTCGAAAAATCCTTTCCCGGGAGGTTCGCCACTCTTCCCATTTTGGTCTCAAACTGGCCGACCGGGATACTCCGGCCGTTCACTTTGGCGATGGCATCTTTTGAGTGATCTTTGGAACAGCCTCCGGTGAGCGCCAGCGCGGCAGCAAGTGTGGTGAGTATAAATCCCTTTCGCATAAATCCTCCTCAGGCGGTTAAGTCGCGCTACGATAATCAAAAACCGCCAACAAATCACGTTCCAAGGGCCAAAAGGATTCTCTTGGTTTCCTCCACCGGCTCCGCGCCCGGACGAAGCTCGATCACCAATCGATGATCCGGGCGGAGGGAAAGCCGCCGGTCTTTTCGGATGAGTTGCAAAATCCGGTCGAGATGCGGAGCCGCTCGATTGGAGAACTCGATCGACGGCCGGTCGCCCGTCAACCGGAGTACGGAAATTCCGTATTGGAGAGCGAGCAGCTTCAGGTCAATGACGCGAAAGAGGTTTTCGGCGGGAGGCGGTAGTGGACCGAAACGGTCGGTCAGCTCCGCGCGTAAGGATTCCATCTTTTCGGAAGACCGGATCGACGACAAGCGCTTGTAGAGGACCAGGCGCTCTCCGGTATCCGCGACGTAATCGTCGGGGAGGAAAGCAGGCAACGCACAGTGAATCTCCGGGTCAACCTCCTCCACGACCGCTTCGCCTTTAAGACGCTTCACCTCTCGCTCTAAAAGGTCGGTGTACAGTTCGAAACCGACGGCGGCGATATGGCCCGATTGAGAGGCTCCCAGCAGATTGCCCGAACCTCGAATTTCCAGGTCATGGAGGGCGACCTTCAATCCCGAACCAAGTTCGGTAAATCGTTTCAGGACCTTGAGGCGCTTGTGGGCATCTTGGCTGATCAGCTCCTCGCCGGGAATGAGAAGATAAGCCGAAGCGGGCCGGTCGGAGCGGCCGACCCGGCCGCGAAGCTGATAGAGCTGAGCCAAACCCATGTGATCCGCGCGGTTGATGAGGATGGTGTTGGCGTTGGGAACGTCCAACCCCGATTCGATGATCGTTGTGCAAAGTAGGACGTCGAATTCGTGGTGGAAAAGTCGGAGCATCGTTTCTTCCAACCTTCGTTCCGACATCTGGCCGTGAGCGACGGCGATCCGCGCCTTGGGGACGATCCGGGCCAGGTAATTTTTCATGGCCTCGATCGTCTGGACGCGGTTGTGGACGAAAAACACCTGCCCGCCCCGTTCGAGTTCCTGGTGAATCGCCCCGCGGATCAGTCCGTCGTCGAAACGGCAGAGGTAGGTATGGATGGCCTTTCGGTCCAGAGGCGGAGTGTTGATGACGGAGAGATCGCGAATTCCCGAGAGCGAGAGTTGAAGCGTCCGCGGAATCGGCGTGGCCGTCAGCGTGAGGACATCGATCTTGTTCCGAAATTGTTTGATCTTCTCTTTGTGCTTCACGCCGAAGCGATGTTCCTCATCGATGATCAAGAGCCCCAGATTCTGAAACGAAACGTCCTTGGAAAGAAGACGGTGCGTGCCGATCACGACGTCCAGGCCGCCGTCCGCCAATTGAGCCACGACTTGCTTTTGGGCGCGGGCAGACTTGAAACGGCTCAAATAGTCGACGCGAACCGGGTAGTTGCTGAGGCGGGAACGAAACGTCTCGTAATGTTGTTGCGCGAGAATCGTCGTTGGAACCAGCACCGCCGCTTGTTTCCCGTCCATCGCGACCCGAAACGCCGCGCGAAGCGCCACCTCGGTCTTGCCGAAGCCGACATCGCCGCAGATCAGCCGGTCCATCGGTTTGGGGGTTTCAAGGTCCGCCGACACCTCTTCGATCGCGCGAAGCTGGTCGCGCGTTTCCTCGTAAGGAAAATCGGCTTCGAAGGACAAATAACCTTCATCCGGTCGAGCCACCGCGTGGCCGGCGGCGATTCGCCGCGTGGCGTAGAGGGCGATTAGCTCCTGCGCCATTTCTTCCACGGCGCGTTTGGCCTTTTGCCGGGTTTTTTCCCAGGCCGACGCGTTGCCCAATCGATCGAGATGCGGTTTCCCGCCGTCGGCTCCCACATACTTATGAATCCGGTTCAAGCGGTAAACCGGCACATAAAGTTTGTCCCCGCCGGCGTACTCCAAATGAAGGAAGTCATTCGCTGTTTTCGCGACGTTGAGCCGTTTGAGCCCTCGATAAAGGCCGACGCCGTGATCGAGGTGAACCACCGGATCGCCCGGGGCCAGTTCCGCGAGAGAGGTGAAGAAATCTTCCCGACGCACTTCCGGAGCCACGGAACGCTTTCGATCCCCGAAAAGATCGTGATCGGTCAGGATAACCAGCCGGCCGTCGTCCCAGCTGAATCCCGAAGAGAGTTGACCGACGAGAATTATGGGATGCCGTTCGGCTTGCTCAAGAGCAGCAGGGGAGGGATTCCCGGCTAACTGGACGTCAGAGATATAAGGCGAGAGAAGGGCATGGAGCCTCTCGGCTTCCGTCGGGTTGAGGGTTACGAACAATGTGCGAAAGCCCCACGTTCGCCACGTATTGACGGCTTCGACCACCGGAGTCAGCGGGGAAGTTTTTTTTCGGCGGTCGGCGATCGCATGTCGAAGATCGTCATGGGACAAAAAGGCGAAACGTGTCATCCCCTTTCTTGTATCTGGGGTGTCGATAGCGACATCGGATAATTCGAGAGAAACGTGTTTTTCCAGGAATCGGTCGACATCCTCCAAGGGCGCGAATAGATCGCGCGGCCCGCATGCCAATATTTCGGTCGAGCGCAGATTTTTTTCGGCTTCGACGATCGCACTTTCAAGGGAAGCGCGCTCTCGGCGAAGACCGATCGGATCGAGGGCGATCCACACACAATCGACCGGCGCGTATTCCAAGAAAGATGAGGTGGTCGGATAGAAAAGCGGCCAGAGCGGCTCCATCGCCTCCACGAATCGCCGGTCGGACATCGCTTCTTCGAGAGGGCGGCGGGCGCTTCGGGGAAGGTCTCTCTCATCCGCCAGCTCCTTGAGTCCTCTCTGCGCCCGTGCGGCGGATTCCGGCGTCAAAAGGATCTCGCGAGCCGGGATCCAAATCATATCGTCGTGGCGTGACAGCGACCGCTGCGTAGCGGGATCAAACTTCCGGATCGTCTCGACGGTGTCGCCGAGCCATTCGATTCGGTAGGGCTGATCGGAATGAGGCGGGAAGATGTCCACGATCCCGCCGCGGACGGCGATGGTTCCGGGAGATTCGACCAAAGGCTCCTGTTCGTAGCCCGCCGCGATCCATTGGGCGATCAACGAATCCCGGTCGAGATTCTGTCCCTGGGTTATTTTTCCTTTAGATCGCTCGAAATGATCCAGTGGCAGGGTTTTTTGTGCGAGCGCCTGGAGAGAAAGGAAGACCGCCGCCGGCGGGTCCGGCGTGCGCAACGTGTAAAGAGCGCTCAACCGATCTTGGGCCAGTTTCGGTTCCGAAAGCTGCGCGGGTTCGAGGTCCGTCGGTCGGGGGGGATAGGGAAGCAGCCGAATGCCTTCGTTGCCGCCAAAAAGATTGAGGAAAAAAGCGACATCGTCGATCCATCGCGGCAGAAATTCATCCGTGGGAGAAACGACGATCATTTTTCGAATCCCCTGCGCCAGAATCGAAGCCAGAGCGAAGGCCGGGGAGCTGCCGGTGAGGCCGGTCCAGGTCTCCGGAACGGATGGATCAAAACGCTTTGATAACAGGGGGTTCAACATGGCCGATGGGCGGCGGAGTATAACAAAACCGGCCTTTGACTTCAGGGGCCGCAGCCTGGTAAAAATACGGCATGCGGTTGTGGCCAACACCTGCTCTGGCCGTTGGGGTGACACTGCTCGCGGGTGGCACCTTTGCTCTTGGGGCCCCCAAGGACGACGGCAACTCCGATCGTTCCAATCCTCAGTCCCAAGTCCAAAAGACTTCCACCTCGACGCCGGGAACCGTTCCGGAATCGACCGAAACCAAAGCTCCTACGATCGATCCAAAGAAAAGAGAACAACTTTTGCAGCAGTTGCGCGACCTCTATCCCAAGGATGGTTTCGGTATTTAACTTTTCAACCGACGCGAATCTCCGTACATGCGCAAATCGATTTACATCTCGCTGTTGTGCTTATTCGTACTCCCGTTTGTGGGTTGTAAGAAAAAGGAAGGTGGATCCGTGAATACCGCATCCGTCAAAGAGGCTGTGATTGAAACGAAATTTGGAAAAATCGTGTTTGAGTTTTTGCCGGAGCTAGCCCCGAAGCATGTCGAGAATTTCAAAAGTCTCGCGTCGTCGGGTTTTTATAACGGGACGACGTTTCACCGGGTCATCCCGGGATTCATGATTCAGGGGGGTGACCCGAACACGAAGAGCGAAGACCGGTCTCAGCACGGCAAGGGCGGTCCCGGCTACACGGTGCCCGCGGAATTCAGTAAAGAGAAACATCTTCGGGGTATCGTTTCCATGGCGCGCTCCTCCGACCCGAACAGCGCCGGGAGCCAGTTTTTCATCGTCGTGAAGGATTCGCCTTGGTTGGACGGTCAATACACCGTCTTCGGGCGCGTCAAGGAAGGGCTGGACGTCGTGGACAAAATCGTGAGTTTGCCTCGCGACGCTCGCGACAATCCTAACGATCGCGTCGATATGAAGGTTTCTCTTCAATGACGATTAAAAGACGTAGCCGACTTTTGAATCGGCCTCTTCGAGCTTGCTCTGTTCAGTATGTGATTTCCGGGCGATGAGCTTGAGGAAACGCTTTCGATCCCCCTTCTTTCGGATGGTCAGCGTAATTCCGGTTCGGATCCAATAGGGACTGTCGCCAAGAGCATCCTCCACCTCAACCCAGACCACCGACGCTTTGGCGTGCACGACGTCATCGTCTTCGAGGGGGATCCACACGTCCATCGGGCGGGTTCGGTCCGGGACGACGGGCGTGAGGAGCTTCATTCCACGCACGCTGACATCTTGAGTCAGGCCCTGTTCCATTTTGAGAGGGAAGGTGGCGTCGGGTGAAAACCGCACCGCCGACCGAAACATTACGCGCGGTGAACTCCGGCGATCGAGGTAAAGGCGGTCTTGTTCCACATCCCGGGCCAATTACGCTCTCCGAAAGGGGATGATCTGGGGGAGGTCCTCCTCTGCGCGGGGATCGAATTCCATTTCGTCTTCCTCGTATGTCTTCCAAGGGCTCGGAAGGGGGCGGAGAAAGCGTATGCCGAGTTCGGCTACCGGTTGATTCTCGGTATCGACGGCACCGGTGTCGCGCTTCCATACAACTTGTCCAAGCATTCGAAGCGGCTCTTCTTTTGGAGCGATCGTGACGGTGACCGCCAGACGTTCGCTGACCGTCAGGCGTAGTGCGGTTTCCACGGACACGCCCTGCCAGCTCAGGTTGGTGCAAATCGACGACATATCATCGCGTTGGAAACCGAGCTGAACAGGCAGTTGGACGGCAAAGCGAAAATGTTTCCGTTTTTCAAATCGTTCTGTCGGACCTTGCTCTCGAAAAGAGGCCATAAATTAACTCCTAACGCCCGTCACTCTAGCGAATTTGAGGCCAAAAAAGCAAATCTTTCGGCAAGTTAGAGTCGCCGCGGATATAACACAACGCGTTATTACTGTCAAGAGGAACGAGCGGTTGACACAGACCTATGTTGGTGAATATACAAACAATTGAAGGGACTGGGGGGACACGTGGCGAAGTACGATCGATTTTCCGAGATCGTCAGCCAATACGAGAATCTACCCGTCGTCGTCCGACTGCGGGAAATGATCCGTCGTTTATGGCATCTGGAGGTCGTCCTTGCAGATGCGAACGGGTTCGTCATCGATCCGACGCGGGGGAAAAAATCGCCGTCGCGAAATCAGTTTTGCCACAAGTGCCTCTTCGACAAAGAGGGCCTGAAAAAGTGCGACCAAACGGTTTTGGAAGTTACCGAAGAGCTTGAAAAAGGAGCCGGTCGCCCCGGGGGTGTATTTGATCATTGCCACACCGGGTTTAAGTACATGGCCTACCCGATTTACGTGAGAGGCGAGTTTGTGGGATCGGTCGTGGCCGGCGGATTTTTGACGGAGAACCTTTCCGCCGAGAAGAAACGTGAAATTCTGGAAAAGTCGGCGCCCTATCGAGGAACGGAGATCGCGGATGTGGAGGCCGCTTTTTCGGAGATTCCGGTACTGACCGAGGTGGAGGTTCGCTCCTTTTTTGAAATCATTTCCTTCGGCGTCGAGGAGGTCACCCGCTATCACGAGGAAATTGCGCAACGCGAATCACAGATCGAGCAATTGGCCGAGGCGCTGGAAAATCGATACGCCTACCACTCCATCGTGGGGCGCGCACCGGCCATGCGATTGCTCTACACGCTGCTCGATAAACTGAAGGACAGCGATTCCACCGCGCTCATTCAAGGGGAAAACGGAACCGGCAAGGAGATGGTGGCCAAGGCGATTCATTACAACAGTCCGCGCCGCCATCGCCGTTTCGTCTCTCAAAACTGTTCGGCCTTCAATGACAATCTTCTCGACAGTGAACTTTTCGGCCACGTCAAAGGTTCGTTCACGGGGGCGATCCGCGACAAAAAGGGGCTGTTCGAAATGGCGGACGGCGGAACGTTCTTTATGGACGAGATCGGCGACATGTCTCATGTGCTTCAAGTCAAACTTCTGCGCGTTCTTCAGGAGGGCGTGTTCATTCCCGTGGGAGGCACCGAACCCAAGCGCGTCGACGTCCGGATTGTCGCCGCGACCAACCAAGATCTTCGAAAGATGGTCGACGAAGGGGATTTTCGAGAGGACCTTTTTTACCGGATCAACGTGATCAACATTTATGTCCCCCCTCTGCGGGAACGGCGGGAGGATATCCCGATCCTGGTTGAACACTTCTTGCGAAAATACGACCGGAGCGATGTGGGCCGAAGAAAGCGGGTCGCTCCCGAGACGTTGGACGCGTTGATGGCGTACAACTGGCCGGGCAACGTCCGGCAGCTGGAAAATGAAATTCAGCGGTCGATCGTTCTGGCGGGAACGAGTGAATTGATTTCACGCGAACTTCTCTCTCCCGCCGTATTACACGCCGCGGCAGGAACGGCTCAAGTGCGATTGAGCGGAAAACTTCGCGACGCGATGGAACATCTCGAACGGCAAATGCTCTTGGAGGGGCTTCGTCGGACCCGGTGGAATAAAAGCAAACTCTCGCGGGAACTGGGGATCAGCCGAGCGACACTGATTGGAAAAGTGGAAAAGTACGGGCTCGTCCGAGACGCCCGACCTTGACACGTAACACAGAGCGACTATTCCTTTCGCCGGATTTTTTCATGAAACACTGTCTTTTGATTCTCATCTCCGCGTTTGGTTTGGCCTCTTCTTCTTTTGCGGCCGAGCAATTCTGGCTGGAAGGAAAGGATCATCCCGAGTTGCGGGTGAACGTGGATCTGAAAACACTCGCCCCGGACGCCTATCTCAAAATCGCCGAGCGCATGAACGGAGCGGTCGTCAACATCAGCACAACGCAGGTGATTCGTTCTCCCCGCGCTCGGGGCCCGAGGCGGGGACCGGGCCCGAATCAACCCGGCCCGCGGGGACCCAATCCGTTCGACGATCTTTTTGAGGATTTCTTTTTCGGGCCGTTTTCCGAAATGCCCCAGCCGGAGCGCCGAGCGCAGAGCCTCGGCTCGGGATTCATTCTGAATTCGGCCGGATACATCGTGACCAACAACCATGTGGTCGAACAAGCCGAGAAGGTGAAAGTGGTTTTGGCGGACGACAGCGAATTTGAGGCGAAGGTCGTGGGACGCG
The DNA here is from genome assembly GCA_035292885.1 of Bdellovibrionota bacterium. Classification (NCBI taxonomy): domain Bacteria; kingdom Pseudomonadati; phylum Bdellovibrionota; species Bdellovibrionota bacterium. The sequence goes on from DATDPG010000105.1 coordinate 8,574, forward strand.
ATCCGAAAACGGACGTCGCTCTTCTCAAAATCGAGCCGAAGAATGTTTCGTTGAAGAGCGTGGTTCTCGGTGATTCGGACCGGATGCGGGTGGGGGAAGTTGTGGTGGCCATCGGTAACCCTTTCGGCCTATCCAACTCGGTGACGCAAGGAATTGTGAGCGCCAAAGAACGATCGATCGGCGCCGGGCCGTACGATGACTTCATTCAAACCGACGCCTCGATCAATCCCGGAAACTCCGGCGGCCCCTTGCTGGATCTCCAGGGGGAAGTCATCGGAATCAATGCGGCGATCGTCTCGTCGGGGGCGGGGGGGAGCGTCGGAATCGGGTTCGCCATCCCGATCAATTTGGCCAAAAAGGTTCTTTTGTCGCTGAGAGAAACCGGGAAAGTCGTACGCGGCCGGCTGGGCGTGTTGATTCAGAAAGTCGGGGCGGAGCACGCGGCCGCTTTAAAGCTTCCGGATAAGACCGGGGCGCTGGTATCGGACGTTCAAGAGGACAGCCCGGCGAAAAAAGCGGGGATCAAGGTGGGGGACGTCGTCACACGATTCGACGGAAAGAGAATCAAAGACTGGCACGAGCTTCCGATCGCCGTGGCGAACACACCCGTCGGAAAGAAAGTTCAGGTGGAGGTCATCCGCGACGGAAAACAGATGACTTTTAGTGTGACGATTGTAGAACTCAAAGACGAGGAGGTCGAAACCTCGACCTCGGGTCCGGTCGGGTCCGATCGGCTCGGAATGACGGTGCAGAAACTTACGCCCGAAATGGCGTCGTCTTTGGACGTGGATAAGAATCTTGAGGCCGTCGTTGTTACGGAAATCGATCCGAACGGGGCGGCGTATGCCAAAGGAATCCGGCAAGGGGACATCATTCTCGAAGTGAACCGGAAAAGGGTTCCGACGGTCGCCGCCTACAAGAGCGCGACGAGCAAGTTGAAAAAGGGGGACACCGTTCTTGTTCTAGTAAAGCGGGGAGCTAGTACGCTCTTTGTCGCTTTCACGCTTCCGTGACGGTTTAGTGTCCCGAGTCCGATATATCTTGATCGTCAGACGCCGCTGCATCCCGGCTGGCTGTGTCGCTCGTTCTCGGAGTACGGCTTAGCAAGTACACCTTCGTCGTCGCGCCTTGCCATCCGGGCGCATCGGCGTCTTTTGTTATCAAGCTATGTCGGACTCGGGACACTAGGCCGAATTTAGTATATCTAATTAGATTCGGAGCTCGATTTCATGGTCGACTATATCGTTCTCGCCCTTATTTTTGTTTCCGCCGTATTCGGCCTCATTCGCGGCGTCGTGAGCCAGCTGATGGCGCTGGTCGGCCTGGTTGCGGCCTATTTTTTGGCTCCGGATTGGGGGCGCCATCTCGGCGGTCTTGTTCAGGAACAGCTCGGTTGTACCCGTTTTATGGCCGATCGGGCGTCCATCTTTCTGGTCGGCGTGGGAATTTACATCGCCTGCCGTCTGGTGGGATATGGGATCGAAAAATTAGTGGTCGAGCGGGTGAAGGAAGCCAAGAATCTGAACCGCATGGGCGGGGCCGTCTTGGGGGCCGTGAAAACGATGGCCATGATCGCGATTCTCTTTTTTTTCACCGCTTTGATTCCACGCGATATGGTTCGAACGACGGTTCCGAAACTGCTCGACAGCGCCACCTACCGTTTGGCGGCCGAATACAATCCGATGGGTCGCCAACAGGTCATCGAACGAATGCGGATCTTTCGGTCGACGGTGGCCAATTCGTCGAAGAGCGAACGTCTGGCCCACGATCCGGAGATGCGGAAATTGTTGACGGAGCACGGCCTCAAGAATGCTCTCGATGACGAAAGGTTTGTCCATTCCCTGAAGGACGGCGACTTTGAAAAACTTCGAAAATACGAGCAAGTCGAAGACTTGATGAAAGACGAAAAGCTTGTCGATCTGCTGGATCATCTCAACCAGCAGCCCCCGGGCTAAGTCAGAAATCTATCCGGTAGGCTAGACCTACAATGGGCTGCCCTTTGTCGTCCAGATCGAACCAAAGGCTTGTCTTGCCGCTCTTTTCCACTTCGGCGTTGTAGCGCTGAACCGCAAACGGCGTGTCGATCGCGTCGTACAAATACGTAAAACCATAGATGACCGAGGCGACGATAATTCCCGGAGTGTTCCTCTGGACGATCATCGGAATTCCAAGAGCGATGGAGCCGACGCGTATACCGGTGAGGACACCGGCCGTCACATACTCTTCCGTGTACCAGTGGCCCATCCCCGGGACGATTAACCCGGGGAACGTGGCTAGCAAGACGGCCTTCTGAGAATCGAGGTAGGCCAGGCGCCGGGCGACCGGTTCCTGAGGACCCGCTGGGGTCGCGGTACCTTGAATCGGTGCGACGCCGCCCCCCGCGCGAAGCTTCTCCAAATTCGATTCAACTTCTTGCCGATAGATCGACTTTGGATTTTCCCGAAGGAATTGCTGCCACAGTGCGGTCTGGTCGCTTTGGTTCAGCTTTTTGGAAAATTCCACGGCACGGAGATATCGCTCCGTATCGCGCTGTTCGCGTTTTCGCTGGGGATCGGTTTGGCTAAGAAGGTCTTCGAGGCTCTTTAAGTTGCGCTCGATTTCGGATCGAAAAGAGGTGTCGGGATGGTCTTGAAGGAATTTTTGCCAGGCGTCGATCTGTTTCGGAACCGGCTCATTTTTGAGCTTCTCGACCGCGTCGAGATATTCTCCGGCGTCCGAAAGGTTGGAGTTCGTCGTACCATTTTCCTGGGCAAGAACGGGGAAAAGAGGCGCAACCCACAGCAATGACAGAACAACCAGAAACGCCCGGCGGGGGAACATCAGAGCGCCATTCTAACATAAAAGTTATTTACGTAAGGCCCCGAATTGACTAGTGTCTGCGCCGCACGGGGCGTAGCTCAGCCTGGTAGAGCGCTTGGTTCGGGACCAAGAGGCCGCTGGTTCAAATCCAGTCGCCCCGACCACTTCGCGTTTTTTTCGACGCGCGCGAGGATTCCCCAGGGTTTTTCGTAATCAAACCGGAGCCTTTTGGCGCCCAGCCGAACGTTCGACCCGATTTTCTTGAGGAATTCCTTCCTTTCGGCCAGATCATCGCTCGTCGCGACGGCCCCCGCGTGGTGAGCCGCGATGAGGAAATTTTTTGTGGGTTCGACCCAGCCCATTCGAGTCTCTTCTAACTTGCGAAGACGCTCTTCGAGACAGAGTTTCTCGTTGAGGAGTAATTCTTTTTTGGAAAGAAATTCAGCTTTTTCAATCGTCTCGTCGAGATGGGCGTCGAGCAAGCGATCCAGCTTTTTGGATATATCGTCGACCGTTTCTCTCGTTTCTGCTTTCAGTTTCTCGCTGGGCTGGCTCGACGCTTCCTGTTCCTTGGCCAAAGAGGCGAGCATCTTCTGAAACGTATCATCCGGTAACGCTACGGCTGCGATGGCGCTTTGAATTTGATCGGCGAAGTTTTCTTCGCGGAGGTACGGCTCCGGACATTTCCCGCGTTTCTTAGAACAACGGTAATAATGCCAACCCTTTTGTCTCTCCGCTGTGATCGCGCCATCGCAAGTCACACATTTGGCGAGGCCTAGGAACGGAAGATGATGTTTCCGAGAGATATGCGTCCGGCCGAGCCGATGAAGAACCGACTGCACCTGGTCGAATAATGCCTTCGAGACCAATGGTTCGTGAGTGCCTTGATACGTCTGCCCCGCGTGCTTGAGGAGACCAAAATAGAACGCGTTCGAAAGAAGACTGTGGATGTGAGAACGATGAAGCGGCTTTCCCGTGCGACTTTTCATTCCCCATTCGTTGGCCTGGTCTCGAAGGTTATTCAAGGTCACGCGGCCGGACGCATATGTCTCAAAAAGGCGGCGAACCCGCGGACCGTTGATCGGATCGACGACGATTTTGCGTGAAGTCTTATCGTTGAGATAGCCGATGGGCGCCCAGCCGGGCCACTCACCTCGTCGGAGCTTTTGCCGGATTCCGCGCCGAACGTTCTCCGATAAGCTATCGACGTACAGTTTGCTCTGGCCGAAGGCGAGGTTCATCATGAATTTGCCTTGCGGCGTGTTTTCAAACCAAAACGTTGGAAACTTGAGGGACGTGAGTTTTCCGCAATCCAAAAGGTAAACAATACGGCCGCCATCGATCGAGTTGCGAGCCAGACGATCGGGATGCCAAGCAAGAATTCCTTGAGCTTCACCGTATTCGATCCGAGCAATCATTTGATTAAAAACGGGGCGGCCGGGCATCTTCGCGGTCATGGACTCGGTGAATTCAGCCACAATATGGAGATGTTCTTTCTCCGCAAGAGCCCGAACTTCTGAAAGCTGAGCTTCAATCGAGAGCATTTGACGTTCTTCGGAGTCACAGGATTTTCGAGCGTACAAAAAATACCGCATTGACATGACCCCGAAGATTACCTCGCCTTCGGCCAAGAGATGGAAAGAATTCGTCAAGAAAATCGGGTCGGATTCCCCAAAAGGGAATGGCAAAAGCGCGGAGGGATCGTAAAAAATCCCGCAGCCATTTTGCAACGTTCGGCTGGGCGCCAAAAGGCTCCGGTTTGATTACGAAAAACCCTGGGGAATCCTCGCGCGCGCCGAAAAAACCGCGAAATGGTCGACCAACTGATAGCCCGCTGGCCGTAACATTTTTGCAGACCGTCCGGACCCATTACAAACTGATACCATTTGGACATTCGCGCTCGTTTGCCCGCACCCAAACGAGCGCGAGCCTCTTATTGACTTCCAAGTTGTGGACCGGACGCATCCAGTTGTAGACGCCAAATACCAATCGGTTGAACAGTGAAAACACGCAGGGTAAAGTAGCTTGAGTTTCAAATGCCCGATGCGCCTTGGAGATGGCTCTACTTATCCGCCTAGTTGATCGTCTTGATTGTAACGCCGCTGCTAGCCCACAGACGGGGACGGTTTCCTTGAATTGGTTTCTCCTTTCTCTTTTCTTTTGTTTCTGGGCCACGGTGGTCCTGCACAGCCTATATTAAGGCTTGACTCCGACTAAATCCGAATTCTCGGATGCGCGAGCAAAGAATGAAAAGCTATGCCGCCTTCGACAGGGTTGGACCACACCAACGGACTGAAGAGACCGGCCCTTTTCGAGTCCATTCAACAAGTCCCGATCGCTCATAGTCGGCTACGATTCGGCTCAATGTGGGTGGAGCCACATGAAGGCGATGTGCCAACTGCCGAACCGATTGACCGGAAGCTTCCGGGAGAATCGTGAGTAGATCGCTCCGCAGCGAAACACCATAGAGCGCCCGGTTCCGAAGGATCGCGGAGCGTTCATAGACTCCGGTCGGAGGGAGAATGATCTTTTCGGGGCGAAGCAACGCAAAATCTTTTAGAATAAATCCGTGTTTTAAGAAACGAGGATTCGGATCCGTTTTGGCGACCCGTCTTAATACGTCCAAATCATTGCGGTAGAGATATTCTACGTCACGTGTCCGATGTTTTTGCACCATCCGCAAGAGCTTCCTCTCTTTGGTCCGGCTTTCTTCGATAATGGCGGCAAACAGTCGGCGTTCCCGAGTCGTTGGAAATCGAAGTTTTTTCGTTAACAACAGGTGACCACACTGGGCCAACCAGGAGACAATGATCCCAAGGAATCGCCCTTCGCTCTCGATATTCACCAGGGTATCCACAAGCAACACCTCCGGGTCCTCGTACGGATGGATCTCTCCGAGAACAAAAACACCCACGGATGCCCACCGAGAAAACAGATCTTCGACGCTGAAGCTTACATTACCCACGTTGCCGTTCCTTCAATTTCGCCACGAGCTCGTCAATGAGCCGGGGCCAATCCGGATTGGCGTCGTAGTTCCGCGCCCATTCTTGGCCGAAGGCCCACTCCTCCCCCGTTGGATTCATCGCAATAAGGTCTTCCGCGTCAGATCTCTGCCGGTCGAACGCAGCGGCGATCTTAAGTCCCACCATGTCTTTCCGGCCGATAAGAAAGGCACGCAGATATTCGCCCTCATAAAACAGTGATGAACGCTCCTTCCAGCCGGGCGCCAAAAACCGCGCGTCCCTCGACGGCATCGTGTTGATCCATTTAGGAGGAATTTTTTCTTTAACGGCTATTCGAGCGACCGCCTCCTGAACGTGGCGAGGGAACTCGGGCGGTACAATGACATCGATATCCATGGTTTCTCGGGAAAGCAGCTCGCGCGCGATCAAGTTGGCTGCTCCGATAAGAAACACCTCCAAGGGTTCATGAATTGACATGTCGAGAAGACCGAGGAGTCTTCGCAATGCTTCAATATTCTTGATCATCTAATAATATTATATCATTATGCTTATAATAGAAACAAGAACAATAATATTAATAACATACCTATCACGATTTTTGGGATCATACGTACAAATGAGAGATTTCGACGACCGATAAATTCAATCACCCATCCTGAAGAAGCCCCGAAAAAAACTTGTTCACAAGTCACTTCCAGCCTCTAAGGACAAGCATCGATGACTATAGAGACATCTGACGAACTGGAAGGCTCGCGCTCGTTTGCGTGCGGGCAAACGAGCGCGAATTTCCTGCGGGCGCGTCTTTGCGGAAGATGCCAGTTGCCATGCGAAAACCGTCCCGGCCTAGCGATTGGTAACCATCTGGCCGTAACGGTTTTTGCGAAGAGGCCCTTCAAAAAACATGACAGCCCGAAGGGCTGGTGGGTTTTTTGATTAAACCTTCATCCAATTCTCTTGGAAAAACGTTCGGAGATCGTCTAATAGCCCCGACCAGTTTTTGATCCCCGGACGGGATCAAAAAAATGGTTTTGGGGTTGACGGTTTAAGCCACCGCCCATGCGGTGAAAATCCAGTCGCTGTTTGCGCCCCTCATGCGGGTGGACATGCCGGGAGTCTTCCCTGAAAATGAAAGGGATGCCTCCTTCCTTCCGTTTGCTATCAACACTTCTCAGCACATGGGCTTTTTCGTCCGGCGTTCTTGCAAGCGAGCTCTGGGTCGACGTCGAATCGCGCGGCGGGAGCTGTTCCGACAGCCTAGAACGCGCCGCCGTGAGCGAGACTTCCCCCTGGTGCACGCTGGGTAAAGCGGGTTCGAATGTTCAACCGGGAGATACCGTCCACGTTCGCGGCGGGACGTACACGGAAGTCCAGACCTGCCTCAAATGCAACGACAATTCAGTTTTGCAAATCGTCGTGAGTGGAACGTCGGCCGATCCCATCCGTTTCGTTGCCGCATCGGGCGAAACGGTGACGATCGACGGTTCGGGCGGCGCACAGCACGGCATCCAGATCATTGAAACCTACGACAGCTCGGTGCAACCGAAATACGTGGAAGTGGACGGTTTTGTCGTGAAAAACGTGCCGGGAGCCTGTGTGGCCGTAACCGACACGACCGATGTGACGGTTCGCAATCTCGATGTTTCATCCTGCGGCGGTTGGGCGATGTCGCTGAACCGGACCGTGCGAGTCACTCTGGAGTGGAACCGGATTCACGACAATCCGATGGCCGGTTGGACGAGCGCAGTCGATCTGTTCGAATGCCTCGACGGCAACGTTGTCCGGGGAAATTTCATCTGGGCAAACTCGGACGAGGATCCCCAAGACTCCGAGGGGCATGGAATCACGATGGATACCTGCGGCTCGACGGGCGGAGCTTTGATCGAGAGCAACGTAATCTGGGACAACGAAGGTTGGTGTCTTTCGATGTACAAGAGCGACAACGGCATCCTTCGGAACAACACCTGCTTCATGAACGGCCGGCGGAGCGGTGTCGGTGAGGTGACCGTCCTCGGAAACCAGTACCAGGTCCACAACAATATTCTGATTCCGCGGGACGGGCAGATCGCCTTGAACCTCCGGACCATCGGGTCGTACACCGTCGACGCTTCGACGATCGAGAGCGATTACAATTTGCTTTGGTCCGCCACACACTCCGACGTGGCGATGTGGGGGGACGGCGTTCGCGGAACCGTCGCCGAATACCAGGCGGAAAACGAGGGAGGATGGGACGCGCACACGATTCAGGCCGATCCGATGTTAAAGGATACAGCTGCGGACGATTTCAGCCTGACGGCCGGGTCGCCCGCCATAGACGGAGGGGATGACGCACACGCGGCCAGCTCCGACATTCTCGACGGCGCCCGACCGGTGGACGGAAATGGGGATGGTGCGGCGGTGGTCGACCTCGGGGCATATGAATTCAACGCTACGCCCGGAACGGGCGGGGGTGGATTGACAATCGGACCTCCTTCCGCGGGAGGGGGAGACGGAGGCTGTCGGAGTGCGCGCTTCGACGTCGGAATTCTCTCGACCTTCGCACTGTTCCTGGGTCTATCGTCGCGCATTGTTCTAAGGAGACGACAGCTGTCTCGCCGTTTACAAATGTTAATGAAATAAGAGGCTGTGTTAATATGGCTCTGGAGAGAGAAGGGGCCGCGGTTGTATTCTGAAGTAGGTCTCGTCCCCCATTGTAGATGAAGTCAATCTACGCATATACCGATTACCGAGCTTACCTTCGCGATTATTACCAGGAGAAGAAGGAGCAGAGCCGCTCGTATTCGTTCCGTTATTTTGCCCGCAAAGCAAATCTGGATTCGCCCAATTATTACAAGCTCGTGATGGACGGCGAACGGAACCTGACGCACAAGAACATTCGGAAGTTTGCAAAAGGGCTCGGGTTAGGGGAGCGGGAGACTCTTTATTTCGAAAATTTAGTCTATTTCAATCAGGCGAAAGGTGAAGACGAGCGGGCGTTTTTTGAAAAGAATCTCCAACTCGCGCGGGCCCAGGACGATCGGGTGATCCTTACGCGGGATCAGTTTGAAGTTCTGACCAGCTGGTATCCGCTGGCCATCAAGGAAGCGGCTCTTTTGAAGGACTTCCAGACGAAACCCAAATGGATCGCATCGCGCTTCGATTATCGTTTCACCCCTCAGCAGGCGAAAGAAGCGGTGGACCTTCTGGCGCGTTTAGGACTGGTCGAGGTTCATCCCACTACGGGGGTGGTTACGGTGACGACTCAAAGCATGCAGACACCCGACATCGCGAAATCGGACGCGGCCGTCGCGTTCCATAAGAATATGATCGATTTGGCGAAAGAGGCGGTCGACGGCCAAACTTCGGATCAGCGTTGCCTTTCCGCTTTAACCGTGGCCGTCCGTAAGAAAGACCTGGCCGAAGCGTTTCGAAAGATCCATGAATTTCGAAATCAAATGGATGAGTATTTTTCAAAAGGAAAGCCGTATGACGCCGTCTATCAACTTAACCTCCAACTCTTCCGGCTGGACAACGATGCGTAAGCCGGTGGCTCACAAGATTCTTCGGTCCGAGTGGTTCGATTTCGTTCTGGTCAACGGCCTCACGATCCTCGCCATTTTGCTCATTGTTTTGACTAGCGCCTGCGGAACGGG
>DATDPG010000106.1 GCA_035292885.1 Bdellovibrionota bacterium
GGCTGATGCTCGGGAATCTGAAGGCACTCTTCGCGGAGAAGGCGAATCCGCGGCTCCGCCGCGATACGCGCCGTCACCGCTTTGGAAAACCGTTCGCGATCCACGGCGAGCGCGCGGCCCGCCGGTACACGGCACTCCCCCGCCGCCGCCAGGATCACCGAACCGAGCCGGCGCATCTCTGATTTCAAAAGACCCGGAGCCGTGTCGTCGGCTTCGTTTCCCAAGGAATTGCTGCAGACAATTTCCGCGAGTTCGGTCCGCGTGTGCGCCGGTGAAAACCGCTTCGGCTTCATTTCGTACAGATCGACGGGATGTCCCAATCGGGCGATCATCATCGCGGCTTCGCTGCCGGCGAGACCGCCTCCGATGACGGTTACGCGTTCTGTACCGGGGTTTGGAGGCACAACGACCCTACGCTAGCCGATCGCAATGCGTCAGCCAAGGAGATGCTGGTAATCGCAGTTTTTTTTCGCGCAGCGGATGGCCGGCCCCTCTTTCTTGGTGAATTTCTCGACCAAGTACGGGGCGTGGCATTTGGGACAAGGAGTTTTCACCGGCTTGTCCCAGAGAGCGTGCGTGCATTTGGGATAGCGCGAGCATCCGTAAAAGCTCCGGCCGCGGCGGCTCCGTTTTTCCAAGAGCTGCCCGGTGCAACCCGGTTCGGCGCAGGGGACGCCGGTCGAAATCGAACGGGTGGTCTTGCAGTCCGGATAACCGCTACACGCCAAGAATTTTCCGAAGCGGCCGTTCTTGACGACCATCGGAGATCCGCAGACGTCGCACTTTTCGTCCGTCGTCTGCTGCGCCACGATCTCGACCTTCCCCTCGGCCGTCTTTTTGAATTCCTTCGTGTTCCGGCAGTCGGGGTATCCCGAACAGGCGAGGAAATGCCCATGCCGGCCCCACTTGATCACCATCGGCTTTCCGCATTTTTCGCACGTGTGTTCCGTCGGCGTCTCTTCCCGCTTGACGTCGCGCATTTTCTTCTTCGCGGCCACGAGCGACTTGGCGAACGGCTTGTAAAATTTGTGCAGAATTTCCTGCCAGTCCCGCTCCCCCTCTTCCACTTGGTCGAGTTGGGATTCGAGCTGCGCCGTGAACTCAATGTCCAGGACTTCCGGAAAGTGTTCGACCAAAAGATCGCAGACTAAGAAACCGAGTTCGGTCGGCTCGAAATGATTTTGAAGCTTCACGCAATATTTCCGGTCCCGCAGCGTCGACAGAATGGCGGCGTAGGTGGAAGGCCGGCCGATTCCCCGCTCCTCCAATTCTTTCACCAAACTCGCTTCGGTGAACCGGGGCGGCGGCTTCGTAAAATGCTGGTTCGGCGTGATCGAATTCGTCACCAACTTCTCGCCCACGGTCAACTCCGGAAGCTGGGCTCCCGCTTCTTCGTCCACGTCGGCCTCATCGCGTCCCTCGACGTAGACCCTCATGAAGCCGTCTTTGACGAGGATGGATCCGGTGACGCGCAGGCCGTAATCGCCGGCGGAAACGTCGATCGTCGTCTGATCGTAGATCGCGTCTTCCATTTGGCAGGCGAGAAATCTCTCCCAAATCAGCCGATAGAGGCTGTACTGATCCTTCTTGAGAAACTTTTTCACTCTCTCTGGCGGGTGAATCATCATCGTGGGACGAATCGCTTCGTGGGCGTCTTGCGCGGATTTCTTCGCCTTGTAAATGCGCGGAGTCTCGGGGAGATAGGACTCGCCGTAATTGTCCTTGATCCACCGCCGGGCGATCTCGATCGCCTCGTTCGAGAGGCGAATCGAGTCGGTACGCATGTACGTGATTAAACCGACGGCCCCCTCTTCTCCCACCTCCACGCCTTCGTACAGTTGCTGGGCCACCAGCATCGTCTTGCTGGCGGAGAAACCGAGCTTTCGCGCGGCCTCTTGCTGCAATTTGCTGGTCGTGAACGGCAGCGGCGGCGTTCTTCGGCGCTGCTTTTTCTGAATGTCGGCTACGACCAAACTTTCCGACTTGAGAGCCGTTTCCGCCTCGCGCGCGTCTTTTTCGTTGTTCAGCTCGACCTTTTTCCCGTTCTTCGTGATCAGGCTCAAAACGAACGGAGGAGGATTCTTTCCGTGAGCGCCGACCTCGATCGACCAGTACTCGACCGGGTTGAATTTCTTGATTTCCCGTTCCCGGTCGCAAACGATTCGAAGCGCGACCGACTGCACGCGCCCCGCGCTCAGCCCCCGCTGAACTTTTTCCCAAAGGAGCGGGCTGATTTGATATCCGACCAAACGGTCCAGAATTCGGCGGGCTTGTTGCGATTCATATCGCTGAAGATTCAACTCCGAAGGAGAAGCGATGGCCTGCTCCACGCCCCGTTTCGTGATTTCCTCGATCAGGACGCGAAAGATTTTGGCTTTGGTCCTTTTCTTTCCTTTTCCGGAATTTAGTTCGCCGGCGATGTGCCAGGCGATCGCCTCGCCTTCCCGGTCCGGATCGGGCGCCAAATAGACCGTATCGACTTTCAGCGCGGCTTCGCGAATGGTGTTGAGAACTTCTTGCTTTCCTTTGATGACTTCGTACTTCGGCTCGAACCGTTCGCCGATTTCGACGCCGAGCTTGCTCTTGGGAAGATCCTTGATATGTCCGACCGAAGCCTTCACGACGAAGTTGCGCCCGAGATACTTCCCGAGCGTCTTGACCTTCGTGGGAGACTCGACGACGACGAGTGCTTTGGCCATCCGTCCCCCTCAGCCCGCGGCTCGGGAATACCGGGCGTCGGACGCCCGAATCACGAGACCCCGGATTTCCAATTCCATCAACGTTCTCAACATATTCTCCACAGGTCGTTGTTCCTTTCGAGCCAATTCATCCACACTTGCTCCCATGCCGAGTCCCAAGGCATGCAGAACCGCCTTCGCGTCTTCCGAGAGACCGTCCGTTTCTTCCTTTTGTGCTTCCGGGGAAGAATTCGTCCGATATAATTTTCCGGGAGCAAGCCCCCACTCTTCCAGCACGTCGTCCGATGTGGCCACCAGCTTGGCGCCCTCGGAGATGATCCTATTGGAACCGATCGAGAGCGGAGAGTCAATTTGGCCCGGAACGGCGAACACGTCGCGGGATTGATCGAGCGCATGCCGCACCGTGATTAATGCGCCGCTCGTCTCTCCGGCTTCGATGACGAGAACGCCTCTCGAAAGTCCCGATAAGATCCGATTCCGCCGGGGAAAATGATCTTTGAGCGGCGACTCGCCCGGGAAAAACTCGGTGACCACCGTGCCCGATTTCGCGATCCGCTCTTGAAGATGCGCATGTTCCGGCGGATAGACCTGGTCGATCCCGCACCCGATGACGGCCACCGTCGGTCTCTTCTCTTTCAGAGCGCTTTCGTGCGCGATCGCATCCACGCCGCGAGCGAGCCCGCTGACGATCACGATTCCCTCCCGCGCCAGGTCGCTCGCCAGCAATTGGGCGATTCGCGCCCCGTAACGGGAAGGGTTGCGCGGCCCCACGACGGCGAGCCACGGCAAATCGGTTTTCGGCCATTCTCCTTTGCCGAAAAGAACGAGCGGCGGATCGGAAATCTCCGCCAACAACTTCGGGTACTCCGTCGAACCGTACGCGCAAATCCATGCCCCGAGCATTTCAGTACGCCGAACGACGTTCTCCGCTTGTTTCAGATCGGCTTCCTTGGCCACGATCGAAAGCAGTTGGCGTGTGGTCGGGTCGTTCTCCGATCTCGCGCCGGATGCCTCCGTGACTTTTAGCGCGGATCCGAAACGATCGATCAGAAACTTTTGACCGACATACGAAACGCCACGGACCTTGGCGAGAGCAACGGCGGCGGCGACAGACACGCGGTCAGTAATACGGGGCGACGGAAACCGGAGTCAAGGAAAAGCTGTATGGACCCGTTACTTCAATTGATTGATCACGCGATCGCCGACCGCAAGAGAGTCGCGCAGGTCGGTTACATAAGCGGTCGAAGTTGTATTTCGGGCGTCGACCACCACCAGCCGTCCGTACACGACGTCCGGAAGATGTTGATCGTCCCCGGGGAACACGGCGTCTCCGCGGCGAACCACAACCAGTTGCATTCCGTCGTCCACACCCTGCTTCTTGCCGAGATTGAGAAACACGAAATCGTTGTTGCTGATGAGATATTGCTGGTTTTCGGCCTCAACGATTTTTCCTTCGAGCGGTTTCTCCGTCGTGTGGGGGACGAATTTCCGATACGGCGATTCATACGGAATGAATTTGTCTCCCCGCTGAATGGAATCCTGATTGTCGGTGACGAACGCTTCCACCGTGTTTTTGTGAATTTCGAGCACTTTGATCACGGCTTTTTTCTTGATCAGGTATCCCAGATCGCCGAATCGGTGACCCGGATCTTTCACCGCCTTTACGGTTTCAAAAACATCGAACCGGTCGCCCACGGAGACTTTCGTTTTTCGTTTGAATTCGATGTAGCAACGATCGCCCATGTACAAGAACACCTTTGGGTCCCCGGAATGGGTGATCGTCCCCGCTTCATCCAACTCTTTCGGAGAAATGAAGGAGAGACTCTTGAGTTTCAGGGACATCGCTTCGGGCGTCACTTCGGCCGCCGCGACCGCCTGCGGCGTCGGCGTCAACGCCGCTTCGGCCGGTTTCTCCGTTCCTTCCGTCATCGGCGGCACTTCGCCGCTTGGAACCGGTTCGGCTTTTTGCGCTCCGACGATATCCAATCTCGGCGGCGCCGTTTCGGATCCGGAATAAAATTTGAGCTTCTGTCCCGGATAAATCAGGTGGGGGTTTTCAATATATTGATTGAGCGCCCACAATTTCGGCCAATACCACGGATTGTCCAGAAACCTTCCGCAGATATCCCACAGCGTGTCTCCCGGTTGAATCGTGTACTCGTCCGGAGCGCGTTTCTCGGCCGGCGATGCGACCGCCTGCGGCTCGGGCATGGGAGAAGCTTGCGCGGCCGGTTCGGCCGTTTCCCAATCGGGTAGAACGTTTTCATATTCGCCGGTTCCCGCTTCTTCGGACTTCGCGGCAGGGGCGCCGGAAGGCGCCGCGCCGGCGGACGGTGCGTACGGCTGGGGCACCGCGGGCTGAACGGCCGCGGGCGGCGGTGGAGGCGGCGCTTCTTGCGGCATCGCTTCAATCGAGGGAGCGCTGGTGTCCTCCGACGGCGGTTCAGGCGGGGGTTCATCTTCTTGCGCGCGGAGAGCCGGCGTCGCTCCCCAGAACAGGAGTAACAGTCCGATTCCCGCGACCCTGAGGAATCCAAGATTTCTCGATCGATTCGGCATGACTACATCCTCCCTTGCGACGCTAAGTTGGAAAGCTCCGCGAGTACCGTTTTCGCTTTCTGGGCGGCGATGCTTTGCGGGTACTCATCCACGATCTTGTTGAACGTGAGACGCGCCCCTTCCGCATCGGAGAGGCGAAGCTCGCACATTCCGGATTTCAAGAGGGCGTCCGGAATTTTGTTTCCGGTCGGAAATTCCCGAACGACGCGGTCAAAATTCGCTTTCGCCTTCCCGTAATCGGCCATTCGGAAATACGCCTCGCCCACCCAAAAGACGGCGTTGTCCGCGTACGAGTGCGCGGGGTATTTCTTTGTGAACCGTTCGAATCGTTCGATGGCCTCGGCGTATTTTTCCTGCTCGAACACGACATACGCCCCGTTGTATTCTTCGGCCGCCTTTAGATCCTCGCTCGTCACCTTGGACGGTGTTGGAGAATTCGACGTCGCCGCGGCGGGAACGGCGGCAGGTCCGACGATCTGATCCATTCGGGCCAGGTCCTTGTTCGTTAATTTGATCGTGGGAAGCTTCGCGGTCTTGGCCGCTTCGGGAAGAAAAGCATCTTCCTGTCTTGCCGACCCGGGTCGTGCGCCCGACCGGGCCGGTTGAGGTTTAGGATGTGCGGCCGCGACCGGCGCGGTCGTCGTTTCATGCAACGGTTTCCGTTCCAACGCCACCTTCAAGGTTTCCACGCGGTCCTGAAGCACCAGGACGGAGTTTGAAAGATCCTCGACCTTGCGATTGAACTGGTTCTGACGGGAATTTATCGCCAGGTCCGCCTGATCCAACCGCTTGATCGCCTGACTCAAATCGCTGGAAGGCGCACAGGCAAGAAACGGGACGGTGAGGAAAAAGATGAAGTGATGTAGTTGCACGGATCGTCCAGAGGGCTGAAGGTAAAATGTACTGGAATTATACGGCCTTAGGTCGTATGGGGTCAAGCGACCCAACCCACGATGCCGACCATTCGGCCGGACTGCTTGCCTTCGCGCCGGTAGGAATAAAATGTCTCGGCTTCGCACCACGTGCAAAGCGGGGAACGCCACGTGTTGGCCTTCGAAACACCCGCTTCCATGGCGAGTCTCAGATTGATCGCCCCCAAATCCAGATACGACGAAGCCTCCCCTTGGCGTATTTCCTTTCCGGCCACCGCAAGATTCGAAAGAAAAAGAGAGGCCACACCCAACGAAACTTCGAAACAGCAGGGACCGATCCCGGGCCCGATCGCCACTTGAAGATCGCCGGGCCGCGATCCGAACTCCTGATGCATTGCAATAAGCGTCGCGGTCAGAACCCTCGCCATCGTTCCGCGCCAGCCGGCGTGAACCACTCCCAGCGCTTTTCTTTCTTCGTCGATCAGGAGGATCGGAAAACAATCGGCGACGCGAACGGAGAGAAAGCAATTCGGATCGTTGCTGATCAAAGCGTCGGCTTCCCGCCGGAGGATTTCTTCCCGCGAGTCGCTTTTTCGGATTAGAACGACGTTCGCGCCGTGCGCCTGGCGAACCCCGAAGATGCGATCCGGCGTCGTATTCAGCGCGGCGGCCAAAAGATCGTAGTTCTTAGCCACGAGATCATCGTCGTCCCCCGTCGCCCAACCGAGGTTCAACGACGCATAGGGACCGGAGCTTACACCGCCTTGCCGCGTCGAATAGCCGTGAACGAGTTTACCGATGGCTTGGAAGTTGGGCGCCCGCTGAAGTTCGATCGCCACGCCTACCAAATCTTGGACCTGATGTGACCCCTTCGCTTCAAGATAACGTCGACCAAAGCCCGATCGTAATAGTTGGTCTTCGCGCGCAGTCCGGGATCCACTTTGCTGTTGTAATGCTGCCGCCCCTCTTCGATCTCTTTGGCCAGAACATCGAAGAAGTTATCCGCTTCGATCCCCTGCTTGACCTTCGGTTCATTATAGAGAGCGATGTCCGAAGCGATGGCTCGGGCCAGGCGTTTGGCCGCTTCTGGTTCGATAATCGGATTCATGTCTCGCCAATATAAAGGTGCCGGTCTTACCGCTCAAGTTCAACGTTCCAATAGGAGAAGTCCACGATGTTCAGGAACGGAACCCATTCCAGATAATGGCCGTCTTTGAGCGAAATGTTAAGACATTCGGTCCAATGCGGCTTGGCCGGCCTCCGGACGAGGTGCATTCCGGCTTCGTCGGGAGTGCTGCCGCCCTTTCGGCGGTTGCAGGCCACGCAACTGCAGACCACGTTCTCCCACGTCGTTTGGCCGCCGCGGGAGCGGGGAACGACATGATCGAGATTCAGTTCGCTCTTCCGAAATCGCCGGGAGCAGTACTGGCAAATGCCCCGGTCTCTCGCAAAGATGTTGTAGCGGGAGAAACGGACCTGTTTTTTCGGAAGGCGATCGTACACTTGAAGCAAAACGACCCGCGGAACGCGGATCACTTTGCCGACGATCCCGATTCCGGGTTCTCCGACCGCCAGAGCCAGTTCACTCCAGCTATGAAAATCGAATGTCTGATATTCCTTGTCGACGACGCGCGCGATTCCGGCGTAGATCATGCAGAACGCGCGTTTGAGCGACGTCACCTGAATCGGCATGTAGGATTTGTTGAGGACCAGAACGCGGGCCTGGACCAAGGCGGCGGTCATACAACCTCTTTCTGTACTGTGTCCATGGCCGTTCGGCAAGCCTTTGCGAATGTCTCGGCGTCCTCGGGAAATACGGTCCGAAGATCAAAGAGCAAACTCTCGCGCTGTCGCCGGCCGATAACCGGCGGACGGCCGCTTCTCAAGCGGCCGTCCAATCGACCGAGGAGATCTTTCGAAGCCCGGATCGAAATGGCGACGGACGGAATCGCTTCCTCCGGCGATGTCCCGCCTCCAACCGCCGCTTCCGAATCGACGACTTCCATCGAGAACGAATTCGGCGCGGCCTTCAAACGCTGAACAATTACGTTCGCCTGCCGACGCAGCTCTTCGCAAGATCGTTCGACGAGAAAACCGACGCGGGATTTCCATCCCGGCGTGGAGATCGCCCGCACGACCCGTTCCAAGAGCGCCAGCGTCAGCTTGTCCGTCCGGACGATGCGAAGCCAGGGATCGTTTCGAAGTCGATTCAGGACGGCCTTTTTCCCCAAGAGAATTCCCGCCTGCGGCCCGCCCAAAAGCTTGTCGCCGCTGAACGCCAAGAGATCCACACCCGTTTTCACGACTTCCGAAACCCTCGGCAGGGCGCCGCAGACGTCGCGAAGATCCTCCAGAGTTCCGCTCCCCAGGTCGATCATCACCGGCAAAGAACGCTTCTTCCCCAGTTTGACCAAGTCCGGAAGAGCGACCTCCTCCACAAAACCTTCGATCCGATAATTGCTCGGATGAACTTTGAGCAGAAGCGCTGTTTTCCGACCGATCGCTTTTTCGTAATCGGAAAGCCGCGTCCGGTTCGTCGTCCCCACTTCTTTGAGATGAGCGCCGGAACTTTCCATGATTTCCGGCAGACGAAACGATCCGCCGATTTCGACCAACTCCCCGCGTGACACGATCGCTTCACGGTCCCGCGCCAGCGCCCGCAGAGCCAACATGACGGCCGCCGCGTTGTTGTTCACGACCAGCGCATCTTCACATCCCGTCGCCAGACGAAAGGCCTCCACACAATGAACATAACGAGAGCCCCGTTCCCCTTTTTCAAGATCGAATTCCAAATTGACGTAACCGGATACGAGGTCGGCCATCTCTTCAAAAAGTTCGCGATCGATCGGCGCCCGACCCAAATTGGTATGGAGAATCACGCCGGTAGCGTTGATCACTTTTTGAAGGGAAGCAGAGGTCAAACGATCCACCTCTGTGCGCACCGCTTGAGCCCAACCAGATTTCGGACGCGTGATCGGATTCATTTGTCGCGCGGACGCCACGACGTTTCGCACCGCTTGCGCCAACACGACATGCGATTCCCGCTTCGTCACTTCTTGGAGATCGGGATCATTCAGAAGCACGCCTACGGCAGGCAGGTCGCTTCGAGGATCGGTTCGGTTCGGGGGTGTCAACATCTCTATTGTAGCGGGCATCTTGTGCCTCATAAAAGCTCCCCTGTCCAACGATCCCATCCTGCGCCTTAAGGGTACGATAAACGAAAAGATTTCAATGGGTTAATAGATTATTCGTGACGATATTAATGGGATTGAAAAGAACCGAGCGACGCACCTCACAAGGCAAAGCCCTCGGGGGGCCTTGCCTTGAGGGAGGCAGCCACGGCCCAGGGTTCAGTGGCAAAACATCCGTCTCCGCTTCCGATACCTCACAGGCTCCGCTACAACCTCCACGTCCACTGAACGCCTGGCCTTGGCTGCCTCTTTATATAGGCTACGCTAACGTATTGTAGTATAGTGTCAATAAATAAAAGCATCGTTTTTATGGAGATATATCGTCGCTTCCCCTAAATTCTCCACCCCGTGGGTTCCCATCCATGTTGGAAATCGCGCCACAGATCCTTCGCCACTTAAACCGATCGGTCCGATCTAGACTCACGGCGTCGAGAACCGCTTCTCCGCTCGCCCTGCCGTTTCCCCGGCCGAAAAACGGAACGAACGCGCCCCTAACCCACACAAACCTTCCGCTGGATGAAGAGACTCAAACCGCGATCGCGCGAGCACGAGACTGTCTTTTCGATCTCCTTCATCCGAAGGGTTTTTGGGAGGGGCGTGTCTACGACAACGTCACGATCACGGCGGAATATGTGATGTTTCTTCGGTTTCTCGGACTTCTCGACGCGCAGACCGCAGAAAAGGCCAAGCGAACGATTCTCGATGACCAACTTCCGGACGGCGGATGGAATATTTACGGCGGCGGACCTTCGGAACACTCCGCCACCGTAGAAGCCTACTTCGGTCTAAAACTCTGCGGTTTGACTCATCGACACAAAACCTTGCAGTCGGCCCGCGATCTCATTTTGGCCAAAGGCGGGATCGACACGACGCGGGTCTTCACCAAAATCAATCTGGCTCTCTTCGGACAAGTTCCGTGGAACAAGGTGCCGGTCATCCAACCGGAACTCATGCTTCTTCCCAAGAAGGCCCCCATTCATATTTATGAATTTTCGAGTTGGTCGCGCGCGGTCATCATCCCGCTGCTTTTGATTTTTGATCGCAAACCGGTCGTCGCGCTTCCGAAAGCCCAGCAGGTGCCGGAGCTTTACGCTCCGAACGCACCGAAGAAGAAAGGATTTCCATTCCGGAAAATCGTGCGCGAACGCCGTGTGGATCTCGAACAGATTTTCGACGTCGCCCACGTGGCGCTCTCGATGTACGAGTTCGTCATGCCGATCAAACCGCTTCGAAAGCGCGCGCTTAATCTGGCGGAGAAGTGGGTTCTCGAACATCAGGACAAGGACGGCTCCTGGTGCGGGATTTTCCCGGCGATGGCGAACTCGATTCTCGCTCTTCACTTGCGCGGCTACAGTTTTCATCATCCGGTCATGAAAAAGGGACTGCGCGTCCTGCGATCGTACGCCGAGGAGGACGAAGAAACGCTTCGGATGCAGTCGACGCAGTCTCCGATCTGGGACACGGGAATTGCGGCTTACGCTTTTTGGGAAACCGGCGGCCTTCCTCCCGGAACGCGGTCGGCTCGCTGCTTGGATTGGCTGCTGGATCGCCAGATTCTGGATGTGCAAGGCGACTGGAAACATAAGGCGCGTCCCGGACGTCCGGGCGGATGGCCCTTCGAACATCACAACGCGCATTATCCCGACATCGATGACACGGCGCTCGCCATCTTGGCGCTTCTTCCCGCGGAGGAAGAAAAAGGCCGTTCGGAAATCACGCATTCGATCGACCGCGGCGTTGAATGGCTGATCGCCATGCAGGGGAGCGACGGGGGCTGGGGAGCGTTCGACCGGGACAACAACCGACATTTCCTGAATCAAATTCCGTTTGCCGATTTAAAGTCGCTGCTCGATCCGAGCACGCCCGACGTCACCGGCCACGTCATTGAGGCGCTGGCCGCCGCCGGATACCACCGCCGGCTGGAGCCGATCCGGCACGGATTCGAATTTTTGCGGAAGACGCAGGAGAGCGACGGCTCCTGGTTCGGCCGATGGGGCGTGAATTACGTGTACGGCACCGCCGCCGCGCTCAGCGGCCTCTGGGTGGCGGGAGAGGACATGAATGCCGATTACGTGAAAAAGGCGGGCGATTGGCTGGCGGCCGTTCAAAATCCCGACGGCGGTTTCGGGGAATCGGTCGAATCGTACGAAAAGGGTTCATACGTCGCGTTGGGGCGTTCGACGGCGAGCCAAACGGCATGGGGATTGATCGGCCTGCTCGCGTGCGAATGCAAACGGCCAGAAGCCATCGAGCGAGCGGCCCGATGGCTGATGCAGGTTCAAAAGAACGACGGAAGCTGGGACGAGCCGGAATGGACCGGGACCGGTTTCCCGAGACACTTCTATCTTCGCTACGATTACTATCGTCTTTATTTTCCGCTTTGGGCGCTCGGTCGTTACGCGCGATGGAAATGCGGCGCGAAGTCGTTATTTTCGGCGCGATCCCAGCCGGCCTGAGTCGGACAAGGACAACCTTTCCACCTCAGCACCATGCCGTGGGTTTGAATTGCAAGGCGCAATACATGAGCCCACAAATCGACATTCTTGTAATTATATACATAAATATTGACATAACTGTAATTATATGACTAAAAACTGACATGCCTCCCGTCCCTCCGCTCCTCTTCCCCGCACCGGACTCTAAGAGTCGGCAATGGATGGCGAAACTCAAACGGGATCGAACGATCCGAGCGATCGGCCCCCGACTATACACCAGCGTTTCCCGGGCCCACGCGGCGGACACGGTTCGACGAGGTTGGGCACAAATCGTGTCGAACCTGTTCCCGAATGTTTTACTCTCACATCGTACGGCCTTGGAGTACAAGCCAAGTCCAAGGGGAGCCGTTTACCTTACCGGGCCCACACGACGTGTCCTCCGCTATCCAGGTCTGAAACTGAAGTTTATGCGTGGGCCGGAACCGCTGGACGACGACGCCACATTTATAAACACTCGAGCATCATCCATGCCTCGTGCTGTTCTCGAAAACCTGTCGATCACGCGCGGCGGGGACGAAGAACGTACGGTCCCTCGCAAGGAACTCGAGCACCGTTTGGAAGAAATTCTTCATGCGAAAGGGGAAAAGGGGCTCAATGAACTGCGCGATCGAGCGCGCGTAATTGCAAGACGCTTTCGTTGGAATCGCGAGTTCCGGCGACTCGACCGGATCGTGGGCGCGATGCTCCGAAGCCGCCCCGCGGGAGTTTTGCGGTCGAAGGTAGCGCGCGCCCGCGCCAAGGAGTTGCCTTACGACGAGAGATGCATCGAGCGCTGCCAGCTTCTCTTTGCTGATCTCCGACACCATCCTTTTCGACCTCTTAGCGATAGCTTCGCTTCGTCCGAACATTTCCGAAACAAGGCATTCTTTGAGGCCTATTTCTCCAATTACATCGAGGGAACTACGTTTGAAATCGAGGAGGCGGAAGAAATCGTGTTCGAGGGAAGGATTCCCAAAAACCGGCCGAAGGACGCGCACGATATCTTAGGAACATTTCGGATCGTATCCGATCCGAACGAAATGCGCCGTGTGCCAGACACACCCGAGAACTTCGAGCGCATCCTGAAGGAACGGCATGCAACGCTCATGAAGAATCGGCCGGAATCTCTGCCTGGTATTTTCAAAGATCAACCCAACCGGGCCGGAAACACCATCTTCGTTGATCCAGAGTACGTGATGGGGACCCTCGAACAGGGATTCCAGTTGTATCGGGACCTGCCCGATGGTCTTGCTCGGGCGATCTTTCTGATGTTTCTCGTGACGGAAGTTCATCCTTTCCGAGATGGAAACGGTCGGATCGCGCGTATTCTCATGAACGCGGAACTCTGTGCGTCCACGGTTTCGACCATCATCATTCCCACGGTTTACCGAGAGGATTACATGGGAGCTCTTCGAGCCATGACGCGCCGGAACCGCGGCGACCCTTTGATTCGAATGCTGGTGAGAGCCCATGAATTCTCGCATTTGAAGTTTTCGCCCTATCCAAAAATTCTCGGCGAGCTTCGCCGGCGAAACTGGTTCCAAGAACCAATTGAGGCGAAAATCATCTTGGGATGACGTCTAGCCCGAATCCCTAGTGCCGACCCGAATGGACCGGGACCGGTTTCCCGAGACACTTCTACCTTCGCTACGATTACTATCGCCTTTATTTTCCGCTTTGGGCGCTCGGTCGATACGCGCGATGGAAATGCGGCGCGAAGTCGTTATTTTCGGCGCGATCCCAGCCGGCCTGAGAAAGTCACCATCGGGTTATCCCTTGACCTTGGGTTCAAGCTGCTCTATAACGCCTCGTGTCGATTCGTTTCCCCCTCATGCGACCCCTTTCAATTACTCGCCTGGCTGGACTCCTCATAACCTTTTTCATTTTCGCATCGCCGACGCGGGGGCAGGCTCAGTGCTGCGGCGAGCCACCCGCCATTTGCTGCGACAATAAGACCTGGATCCGCAGAGACAATACGGGGCCACTGGCGTTGTGGGAACTCCCCACCATGGCCTATGACATCGTCCGAAATAAGATGGTTCTTTATACGGGTTATGATGCGCGGTTTACTTCGGACGGAAGCACATGGGAATGGAACGGTAGCTCGTGGGCAAATGTTACACCCGTACTTGGCGGATTGCCCATCCGTGGCGGGGGGGCGCTAGCCACCAACCCGATCAGCGGAGGGGGTGGGGTGGTTCTTTACGGCGCCTATTATTATTATGACTCGAATTACGTGTGGATATGGGACGGCGTATCGTGGACGACTTTGAATCCCGCAATCATGCCTCCTGCACGTTACAATAATGCCTTGGCTTATGACAGCGACCGCGACCGGGTTGTTCTCTTCGGCGGCAATAGCATCGAACCTCCAAATCCTCCATTTGGGGACACCTGGGAATGGGACGGTACCTCGTGGACGGGCCCCCTTGCCACGTCTGACCCGCGTTATCGCTACAATCATGCGCTGGCCTACGACGACTTTCATTACAATGTCGTTCTCTTCGGGGGTACGGATGATTCGTACGATTTCGACGAGACGCGGTTCTGGGATGGTCTGTCTTGGGGAGACCCTCGAACACCTCTTCATACTCTTAACTCGCGCGCTGGCCACGCGATGGCCTACGATGCCCAATGTCGAAACGTAATCCGCTTTGGAGGTTCGAGAGATGACTTTCTTAGCCATTTCCCAACGGAGACGTGGGCGTGGAACGGTACTTCGTGGGAAATCGTCGCCACAACCGGACCCGGCGCCCGGTGGCACCCCGCGATGGCTTATGACAGTGCACGCGCAAGCGTTGTCCTCTTCGGCGGCAGCGACCCTGTTGAGACAAACCTTACCGATACCTGGGAATGGGCCGTCCCTGAGCCCGTCATCACCGAACAGCCGCTCAGCCAGACAGTCGAGCTAGGCCAATCGGTCACCCTTTCCGTCACAGCTACCAGCGTCAATCCTGAGCTCCACTATTTCTGGTACAAGAATGGCGTATATATTCCCACCGGCGTCAACGCCAGCCTCACGATTAACTCCGCGACGCTCTCCGATGCGGGAGATTACTACGTCAAAATTTCAGACGCCCCCTGCGGCAATACGTTGGCCAGTTCAACGGCGCACCTGACGGTCACCTGCGCTCCGATCACACTTTCGCCTCTCCCGGACTATTACGTTACTGCACCTCAAAGCGTATCTATTACCGTAAGGACCAACGGAACCGGGCCTCTCACGTACCAGTGGCGATATCAAAAGAATCCCCCTTGGGGTTCCTTTCTGAATTTGGGCAACTTCAATAATTATGTCGGCGCCCTCACGCCCACCCTGTCCATTTACAGCACGTCCACATTCGATTCGGGTGTCTACGACGTTGTCATTACGGACGCCTGTAATAATTCGGCCATCAGCCCGCCCGCGACTCTCACAGTTGTCTCAGATTATACCGACCCGATTGTAGGAACCGACCCCGGCCCAGTAAACAGCAGACCTCGTCGTAAGAATCCGAACAGATGACCGAGAAAAGTTGAATTAGCCGCCATTGTTTTCAGATTCAATATTATAGATTTTTGAAATTTCCCAGAGGGTGGGTGATTTTTCTCAATCCTTCCGGAAAGATTCTTCTCCCTTCGGAAGTTCTTTTGCCGGCGCGCGGGTGCTTGTTTTTGAGTTGCGCCTGAAGAAATGGCATAAATGAAGGTATGAGAAACCGGTTTCGTCCGCTTAATTTTATCTTGGGTCTCACGTGTCTAACTCTTTTTGCTTGTGGGGATGAGGTTATCCCTAATACGGGAGATGCCTGTATTCTTCCAGAGTCAGGAGTAACTTTCGTTTGTGAAAATAATGTGGCCACACTAATTTGTGGGAATACGAGCACATACGTTGCTAAGCCAAACGACTACGATTGCAACTGTCCGCAGGCAAATGGCGTTATTACAGGGTCAACGTGTGCTCAGCCTTGAACGTGTTATAGATTTTTGAAATTTCCTAGAGGGCCAAGCGGGTCTACCTGCCGGAGCCCGAGATCATTTGAGCCGACGGCGCTGGGGAGGTTCTTCGGTTGTACGTATAGGTTTGGCCTCGCAGATTGCAGGCGACCAGCGGTTTGTTCCCGTCGTTCACCAAAGAACCACATTTCAAAGAATCGAGAATCGGTCTTAGGAGGCCGGGTTGACGGACACGAGCCATGATTCGAAGGTCCGTGACGGCCGGAACGGCTTCTCGTTCCTCACAGAGATCCGCCACCATGTTCTGCGCCAGCGGAAGTTTGTCGGCGTCGGGATAAGTGGAAACCCACGAATCCGCTGGAATCGACGCGAGCCAATCTGTGAATATTTCCTGCATATGATTATCCCGTTCCTCATCGACGGGCAGGTCATTGGTGGGATAATGCGCCCTAAAACAGCTCACGGCGGGCAAAGTTTTTTCGCGTATGTACTGTTCGAAATGATGTGCAACTTCATGGGCGGTCAGAAAGAATAGCGCGGCTTTGGAATAATGGGGGTTCGCCAGCAGAGCGTAAGGAAGATAAACTATCGTTCGATCGTCAATAGAGAAATAGATTGGCGTCGCTTCGTTGCGCAACTTATCGCCAAAACTTTGATACCGACCGCGCGATGTTTCCCGTATATTATTGTCAACCATCTCTTGATACTTCCGTTGATCCTCGATTATTGCTTTGGGGATTTCGTTTTCGGGGTAGCCGTTATTCCGTAACTTCTTAGCCCAATTATTCGCCCATCCTTCCAGGTCCGAAGCGTCGAAGTAATCATATGTTTTTTGGCGCTTCCGCAATTCTAACGTCTGCCTGAATTCCTCCGGCGTCCTGGCAAAGAGGAACGACGAATTCCAGCGCGACGCGATGGTCGAAGGCGTTACGGACCCGAATGCGATGTCATACCGGGTCTTCACTTGAGCCGTCATATCTTTATACCTTTGAAAATAGTCTTTCTCTTCGTCACGCACGGCAGCATCCGGCTTCTTCCGAAAATCCCCCTCAAGCTTCTGAAGAGGTAGACCGATACCCGTTCGATCCCTGACGTTCGCGATTGGTTTCCGATCGGTTCCGCAGAGCGCTTCGATGACGTCGTCTTCCGTACACTGTCTCCTCGTTTCTTGCGCCTTGGCGGCAGAATTGAATAACCCGATCTGTCCAGTCAAGAGCCCGATATTAAGAGCCAATATCGAGCGGAATGTCGGTCGCTGCTTCATTTCTCTAACTCCATCGGGCCTACGGGGTCATAATACCTGGATCCAGGGCTATTCCGAAAGACCGTCTCAAAGGTTGCGGCCACTCCTTTCGAACTCGGTTCCCACGCCTCATGGTAGACAAAGAACGAGCGTCCCAGGAGCTTGGCACAGGGCGGGCAAACCATTGAAACGAAAGAAGTAAGGGATTTCTCCCACTTACGTTCGATCGCACTGTTCGTTACGTCTACCGCTTTCAACCCGCGTAACGTTTTTTCCGCATCTTTCAGCCTATCGGGCGCATAATTCCGTATTCGGTCTTTCAGGATATCCTGTCCCCCTTTCTTGATGGCGCTTTTTAATTCCGACTCCGCAAGACGTGCCAGGGTGGACGACAGCCGCTCCCCAACTTTTTCCCGAAGCGCACTGTTGAAGTCGTCGCTTCTCATCTCCGGGCTGATATCGTATGAATCTCTCCAGGTCACGTTGTCGTTGATGTATTCCGTGATCCAGACCGTGGTGTTGAGATCGTTACCCGTGAATGCCCTCACCTCTGCAACCTGTCGCTCGTCTGTGATTTCAGGAGAACTCGGAGCCGGCAACGCATTCATCACCGGGACGGAGGAATTTAAAAAGGCCGTCGAAGCAAAATATGGATCGCGCATGATCTGCTCGCCGATTTGAGCGATTCGCGCCGCCACCGCCGAACGCTGCATCGCCTGGTTGTATGCCTCCGGGCTTGTCCAGTACGTGCCGCTCGAGTCTCTGTACCCGGGGTCGTACCCGCCGTACCCGCCGCTGAACGGATCGGATCCGAAGTATGAACCTCCCGAACCCATCCCCGGCCCGAGCGGTCCTCCGAAGTACGTATCGTCATAAGGACTTCCATAGTAGTAAGCCCAAAGATCGATATCGTTGTGCCCGCTGGGATCAATACGATTAATCGGATTGTTGGCATATGCGTAGCGATTCAAGCTCTGGGGGTCCGTCAGCCGGGGAATGATCGTATCGGCGGTAGTGAAAGCGAATCGTTTGGGCGCCATTTCGCGGGCGTTGAAATGAAGCCGGTCGGTCGCCGTGTAATCCGTGGCCTTATCGAGTTTCATCCCCGTAAAGGAGTCTTCCACCGGTTCACTCGCCGGATTCTTTTGGGCGCCAAATTCATAATATTCGTTCCGGGTCACCGGATTCCCTTGCTCATCGGAGACCAGCACGACCGACCGTAAATGATCGGTGTGAATGAACGAAACTTGGCCCGTATCCATATCCCGTTGCGCAATCCCGTACTTGCGGGTTTTTCTCCCGTTGATCATCTCGGTGGTGCCAAAAAAGCGGCGATCCTCGACGATGTTTCCGCCCGCGTCCTTGACGACTTTGCGGACCCGGACATTGTCGGCGTCATACTCGTATTCGGTGCTGTAGCCGGAGACGTCGGTCACCCGCTCGAGCATGTTGGCGGGGGTATACTCCAGCCGCTCGATGCGTGTTTCAGGGACTGTGCGTGTATCGTACGTCGCGATGAGGTTTCCATTTAGGTCGTACTCGTGCCGATAAACGCCGTCACTCTTTAGGGCATGTACGGGGCCGGGGCCGCTATAGGACATCGCAAGGGATGTGGGGGGAAGCGTCATGGCGGACGCGGTATTCGATGGATTCGAGGTTGTCGCACTTTGGTAAGCCTTCACAGCATAAGTAAACGTCGTTCCCGCTGAGAGTCCGGTATCCAAATAGGAAGTAGCGGCCAAGTCCACTGTGGCGACGGACGTCGCGCCGCCGTTGCGATAGATCTTGTACCCCGCGATTCCGGAAACCCCTGTCGAAGGTCCCCAGCTCAGATGGATCTGCGTCTGTCCTGCCCCGCTTGCCGTCAAATTCGTGGGAGCGGTGATATTCACAAAGGAGACGGGGACCGTTTTTGAAAAATTGAACGTTGCATTGGCGCCCGTGACATTCTTCGTGGCGGCCGCGGTCGAGTGCAAATACACAATGGCCACGCCCTGGCTATTTGTCGGGACAACGGGCGATATCGGTAAGGTGCTTCCCGAGCCACAGCCGGTTTTCCAGGTTGCACCGGTCGTGGGGCTGACCGAGAAATTTACGTTAACCCCCTCTATGGGAACTCTTAGGCTGGACCCATCCGTCACGGTGGCCTTGATTTGGGAGCAAAGTTGGCCGTTGGCGAGGATTTCACTGTTCGGAGAAGCCTCCAGCGTTTCTTGTAATGTGATCGCCTGCGCCGACGGGAGGATTTGATCGGCGATCCACGACGCTATCCTCAAGAGCCATTTCTTCTCCATCCGTCCCGAAATTATTTTTCCTTTTCCGGAACCCCTGCCTCCTGGGGTCGGTGTCGGCGTGGGCGTAACAATAGGCGTGGGCGAAGGGGACGGCGCAGGCGGGGGAAGGACCGAAACCGGCGCATACGGTTTTCCGTACGGTTCGTACGGGCCTTCCATCGACGTCATTCGTCCCATCAGGTCATATTCGTAATTCCTGATTTCCGAAAGACCGCTGGCCAGGTTTTGTACATCGGCCTCCTTGAGCCGGTCGAGACCATCGTAGACGTATCGGCTGTCGCGACCGTTTGCGTCGTCGATGACGTTTATCAGATTTCGGTTCCGATCGAACTCAACATAAGAGTAATCGAGCAGATTCGATTTCGGACTGTTGAGCGTGGCCGGGCCGTCGATTCGGGTCCGGCTCAACGTCTGTTGATCGCCCAGGTTGTAGAAGAACTTAGACATTAGGCCGTTGCCGTGAATTAAGCTCTGCGTTTTCCCCAGCGTGTCGTAAACAAAATTGCTCGCCAGTACGTTCGATCCGGGGAGATCGCTGGTGATCCCCAGGAGCCTTCCCGTTCTTTCCTGGAACTGGTAGGTGACGATCTCCGGCCGGTAGCTTCCCGCATCGTAGACGATATCCAGCGTCGGGGCGGCGTCGTTGTATATGAATCCTGTTTCTATTTTGTTATCGATGCCGTTCCCGCTTCCGATCCACTGCTCCACCAACGTCGGTCTCCCCAATTCATCGTACGTGTAATGCAAGGCTGCGTTCTGGTTGGAAACCCGGAGAATTTCTCCAACGCTCGCGCCGATCGGCGTGTGGTTGATCGGATCGACGTCGTACGCATACGTGTTGTACGACTCCACCTGGCTGGGAGAAATCAGGCTCTTGTGAATCACCCGGCCCAGATCATCGTATTCGAGTTGGGTGCGGTTCCCCATGGCATCTTGCTGCTCCACGAGGTTTCCGAGATCGTCGTAGCTGTAGGTCCACTCGCCCATGTCGTCGTCGACGGTTTTTCGTTTTTGGTCGAACGCATCAAAGGCAGCCGAAGTGGTGTACCTTCCTTGGTCGTCGATCATTTGAATGACATTCCCCAGAAAGTCGTACGCGTAACTCACCGAATGAGCCTCGACTACGCCTTCGGGATTTTCCACGTACTCGACGACCTTCCGGACGCGCCCTTCGACGTCGGCATAAGATTCCTTCGAATGAAGCGGCTGTCCGGGAACGTTCATCGGACCGAACGATGTCGTTTTGATCCGGTGCAGAGCCGGATCGACCGTCTGAGAAACCGAATGGATCAACGGTTCTCCGGTGGGAGAAGGATATTGAACTTGATACGCCCGTCCGATGTGATCGTACGATGTCACCGACCATAGATTGGAAGCAGGGGTTGGTGTGCCTTCTTGATAGGCTGGCGAAGCCTTCCAAGGCCTTCCGGTTCCTGCTTCAAACTGCGTCTCGGCGATTACGACCCGATCGATGCCGTTGTTGTCTTTCGAGGCTGATTTCTTGAGGTACGCTTGCCCTAGCGCATTGAACCAAGTTTCAGTCCACGGCCAGTTGGCCGCCGGCTGCAAACGATATTGGCTGGCTTTGGACCGAATGCGCTGGTTCTTCGGCAGCTTGAGCGTGGCCCACGACCCATCGGCCTCGGGCGCGGTGGTACAGGCCTGGTCGCAAAGGCCGAGGAAATCGGTAGCGCTCTCGTTTTGGATCACACCCCCAACCGACACGGTATTCCGATAGGCCCTCTGAAAGGGATCGTAAAATACTTCGGAAACGATTCCGTTCGGATCGGTCGTGGTTTTTGCGCGACCGTATTC
>DATDPG010000107.1 GCA_035292885.1 Bdellovibrionota bacterium
ACGCCGGTTGCTCGTCAAAGGCAAGGCGTTCGCATCACCAACGAAAATCGAAAGGGCAAGGGAGATGCAAGCCGCATGACGGAGCCGAAGGCGACGGCGGGCGGCTTGCTCAATCCATCAATCGGATTTCTTCATGGAAAACGCCCTGATCTTGAGCCAAACTGCACGCCAAACTTTAGTTTCCATTCAAGGGCCACAATGAAAGACGCAGCTGCCAACAAGGGTTACAGCCCAAACATTGGGATCGCAAACCCGAAGCTCCTGTTGGTTCTCATCACAATGAATACTGCGCTTGTTCCTGGAAAAGCGCGTTCAGCCGGGACGTCGGAGGACAAGATTGTATTTCTGGGTACCTTCTACTCAGAGAGATTTACGGAAGAGCACGAATACCGGAATCAAATCGACCTTTGGCGCCAGGGATCTACGGTATTCGGGCTGTCCGCGCAGACTGCGGGGCTCATCGGTGATCAGAAGCCGATAATCCAGCGCCTCGAAGGTTCGATGGACCCCAAGACAAGTGAAATCACGCTGACCCTGGGCAACGGATTCCCGTTCCTCAAAGGGAAACTTCAGGGTTCCACGTTCTCGGCCAAGTTTGAATCAGGTGGTGAGGAAAGGATGGCACGTTCGGAGGACAAGTTCGGAATATCCGGTCAGAACGCTCCAACGGCAGATTCGGCAACATGGAGAAAATGGGCGGAGACGGTCCTTTCTGAAAGAGAGCATCCATACACAAAGAACCAAAGGCAGCTCTGTGAGAAGGGAGATAGGCAGGCGTGCGTTGGCATTGGCAACCATGAGAAGTTGAACGGGAAAATCGCCGAAGCGGAGAAATACTGGTCGAGGGCATGCACTTTGGGAGCCTGGGTTGGGTGTAAGTTCAGCGGCGATTCTGTGAATTACTTGAGGATTCTCAAGGAACAGTGTCGCCAGGATGTCGTGCCGTCGTTTGAACGGAACTTCGCCTGTCAGGAATTGGGGGAAAGGGCCAACAAGGAAGGGAGCTTGGCCGATGCGAAGTCATGGTATCGCCTCGGGTGTAATCGATCGGAGCTTCCCCTCACCTGCTGTTCGCGCCTGGAGTCGTTCGGTTACGAAAGTACCGAGCAATTAGCGATGCAGAAAAGTTGTGATGGGAATGATCACGTCTCGTGCTTAATTCTGGGTGGCCTGGCCAAGAAGAGTGGACAACAAGCTGACGCTGAAAAGCTCTTCAGGAAAGCCTGCGAAGGAATCCCGTACGCGTGTCGGAAGGTGACCAAGCAGTAAGGGTAGCCAAGTGAGCGAGCGTCCGGAGAAATGCATATTGTCACGTAGGGTACTACTGGCTACACGCGGGGGACGCCATTTTCAGCCGCAGAGAACCCTACATGTAGGGGGCTTTTCTCCAAATAACGGGGAGAAAGGGAACGTCTGTGAAGAGAATGGGAATCTTGCCACCGCACCTTGTCGCTCGCATGTCGCGGTTTGAGGTTTACAAGTGTTTTCTGAACAGGGACTGGCGGGAAAAGGGCATGGCCCAAGTTCTTGTGGTCCGAGCAGTGCCGGAGGACAAATACATTGCGGGCCTTTTCCTGGTGGATGTCTTCTGCTTGGGCGTGAAGAACACGTTTGTGACGGCTCCCATGAATACGGACGAACTTGAAGATTTTAGGGGACGCTTTCCCGAGAAACTGCACGAGATCTCCTACGAGGATGCACGAAGCCTGATCCTGGGAGGCATTCAGTATGCTCAAGGCCTTGGATTCAAACCCCATCCCGATTGGAAGTCCGCTCAATGCATTGTCGAGGGTGGGCGGCCGTTCGAGGGGAAGTTCGAATACGGCAAGGACGGAAAGCCGTTCTATGTCCAGGGGCCGGACGATGACGTGGACAGGATCATGCGGCAGCTCGGGCCGTTGATCGAGCGAGGAGAGGCGGAATACGTGTGCGGTGTTTCACAGGAGGAATGGGAGGACGGCGACGAGGATCTGGTCTGGGTCGAAGATGACCGCTCTTGATCTCGGGGAGTGCAGGTAGCATGACGAAGACAGCGACGAAATCCCGCACGAGGCGACCCGGTGATGATCGTTTGTACGTGTTGTACGTGTTTCTTACGGACGGTCCGATGACGGCGGCCTTCCTCCGGAGAAATCGGGTCGTGTCGCGGATGATCGAGATCAAAGGCGATCAGACGTTGGAACAGCTGCATTACGCGATCTTCGACGCCTTTGGTCGGGAAGATGAACACATGTACGAGTTTCAGATCGGCGGGACAGGTCCGACGGACTCGAAGGCCAGGCGTTACGTCCTCCGCTCCTCTCTCAAGGAGGAGCCGGGAGCCTCATGGGATGTCTCGGCCTTCGTAGGTTCACTCGGATTGAAGGTCGGCGATGCTTTCGGCTACTGGTTCGATTTTGGGGATAACTGGCGGCATCAGATCAACGTTGTCGAGATTCAGGATGTTCCGGCGCGCGGCAAATTCCCGAAAATCAGCGACCGTGAGGGAGACAATCCGCCGCAGTACGTGAATTGGGACGAGGTCGCTGAGTTCGAAGCGCCGAGGAGAAGGGCATGAGACGAGACGGTAAGGCTGGTTCGCGCGGGGCCGGTAAACCAGTGATTGACGGCGTATTCGACCAATTCATCGCTGATCAGGCTGGAAGGATTGTGCCGAGGACGCTGGAGAAGTACAAGAACGTGCTCGATCTTCTGAGGCACCACCTCAATGGCTACGGTCACGACGCGCTGACTTCAACCGAACGCAAGGTGTTCGAAGACCATTTCAATGCCGAGGGGGAAGCCCATCGCGATTTCTGTCAGATCTTCGGTCCCGAGAAAATCCTCCCAAATCTGAGCATGTTTCTCAGCTACTTCATGGTCCGCAAAGTTATTGCAGGGCAGGATCTGTTGCGGGCTGCGGGAACGGTGACGAAGAAGCTGTCGCGCTGGCTGGGTGAGAAGGGGTACGTCTCTGTGGATGTTGCGTCGGAAGGTGCGGAAAAGGGCGCCGAGGCCGGTCGCGATCTTCCACGTGCCGAGCGCGCCGCAAGGATTCTGTATGAGGCGATGCAGAAGTCGGCCGTCGACCCGACCGAGTTGAGCGAGGAAGACTTCCTGGACTTCGATCACTTCACCATCTCCAAGCTCCGTACCGGTCAGCTGTGGCTGACGAATTTCGAAGGCGGCAAGGAACAAGCCCTCGGTCCCATCGCCGTACCTTCGAAGGCGACGGAACTGCTTCAAGAGGGCTGGGATGTGGGCTGTGCGCTCGGACGCGTCCGAGGCAAATGGCGCCTCGTCGAAGTGGGAAACATATATCCGGGGTGAGGCGCGTTTGACCACATCCGAAGAACAGCGCCTCTTCGAGAAGCTTAAGCGCATCGAAGCCCTCTTTGCCGGTACAACTTCCGTTGGGGAGCAGCAGGCCGCCGCCAGTGCTATGGATCGTATTCGTGAGCGCCTTCGGAACGTTCAGGAGACCGACCCGGCAATCGAGTTTCAGTTCGGTTTAAGGGACGTGTGGTCACGGCAACTGTTCATGGCTTTGCTTAGGCGGTATGGGATTCGTCCTTATCGTTATTCGAGGCAGCGGCAAACGACTGTCATGGCACGCGTGTCGCGATCCTTCGTCAATGAAACCCTGTGGCCGGAATTCAAGGAGATCGAAGCGACGTTGCGCGCGCACCTCCATGAGATCACTGAGCGGATTATTGGAACGGCTATCCATGGGGACTCGTCCGATGCAGAGGTCCGCCGGGAGCCCCTCGCCCTCGATGCGGGCGCTACATCCGCTGTCATGCAAAGCGAGCGTCCATGAGAAGAATTGGAGGAACCGATCTTGCGTCACTTCCTAATGTGACCCGGCACCCCGGGGTGAGTCGAAGCCGTGGGTAAACGTCCCGCTAAAAGGGACCTGGGTGTGACGTTTGAGGAGGCGTCACGAAACGGGACGCTTCTTCACTGCTACCAGATCCTCGGAAAGTATTACACGGTGGAGACAGCTCACACGGCGCCGGACGTCCAGACTGGTCAGTGTCCCGTCTGCGCTGACTTCAGCTGGACCGAACGAACAGAAAATCTCGGAGAGTGCGATCGTTGCGGATTCGCCGGGTAATCGGAAATCTGCCGCGTCAATGAAACAACCCAGGAGAAAACGTTTTTGAGAAGAGAGAAAGATCCAGGGGAGGTTCGTCCCAAACGTCGAGAACCATCGCTCCGAAGTGGTTCAGATAACCTGATTTTGGCTGAAGGTGTTCGAAATATTCCACGAAAAGCTCCTCATCTTGATTTGACACTTATACCAATAACGGTATATTCTTTATGGTGAAGCGTTGGGTTGTCGTCGCTGAAAAGCAGGTTGCTAAGCAGCTGAAGAAGTTGCCCAAGGAAATCGTCGAGATCTTGGACCAATTAAGACACGATCTCGAAGAGGAGGGTCCGACGCCGAAAGGGTGGATTACGAAGCACGTTCACGGGAAAAAAGGAGTCTATTCCACGAGATTGAAACGGGAATATCGGGTTCTATACGAGGTAAGCGAGCCCATTGTCATTTTGATCTCAGTCGCTCATCGAAGGGAGGTGTATTGAGAATGTCCAGGAATCAATTAGTCCAAATGATTATGAAACGACATCCGGAGTTGAAGGCGTTTTCATCGCGTCAG
Organism: Bdellovibrionota bacterium; assembly: GCA_035292885.1. Classification (NCBI taxonomy): domain Bacteria; kingdom Pseudomonadati; phylum Bdellovibrionota; species Bdellovibrionota bacterium. Next base: position 4,644 of record DATDPG010000107.1, read on the forward strand.
CTTCGGATTGTGAAAAGTGCGCTTGTAGAAGCCGCCTCAGTATCCTCGCGAGAGATATTGTCCAGTCAGGAGACGGATCGAGTCTTTCGTAGTGTGGTTCGTGATTCCGGAAAACCTTCGGCGGCGCTTCGAGCTTATCGTAAACGTAGCGAATTCACGCAAAAGGAGTTGTCGAAAAAATGTGGCATTCCACAGCCACATATTTCAGCGATGGAGGCAGGGGGAAGAGCCATTGGATTGAATGTAGCGAAGAAGTTGGCGTTAGCTCTTGGAATTGATTATAGAAAATTGATCTGATTCGGCGTCCCCGACGTATAGTCACATAGGGTACTCTCGGCTACGACTCGGGGACGCCAAATTCTAGTTGTCAGTCGGTCAGACGTGCGGCGCCGAAAATCGGAAACTCCAGTTGAGTTGAAGAGTGATAGTAGACACTTCGGACCTTGCGTCTTATAATTAGTTTTGACTAATAATTAGCTTTACGTTATATTCCGATCGTGAAGGTCAAGTTCTTCCTGACGAGTTCCGGCAGGAGTCCTGTGGAGGAATTCCTGAGGGAACAGTCGGAAGAGCTCAAGCGCGATTTTCTGGATGCGGTGAGCCTTCTTGCGGATGGCGCGGTCTTGACCATGCCGCTGAGCCGGAACTTGTCGAACATCTGTCGGGGGTTGCATGAACTCCGGCTCAAGGATCGCGCGGGACAGGTGAGGGTCTTTTATTTCATAAAGAAAGCGGAGGCGATCTACCTGTTGCACGCGTTTCGAAAGAAGCGACAGGATCTACCGAGAAGGGAAATCGAGGTCGCGATGAGAAGGAGTAAGGAGGTCTAACGTATGGCCTGGAAAGAAATGTCGATTGAGGAACTGGCCGATTCTCTGGGAGTGGATGTAGGGGAGGTCCGAGAGAAACAGCGTTTGATGGCGCTGATTGTGAGGATCCGGAAGGAGAGGGGACTCTCCCAGGCCAAGTTGGCTCAAAAGGTCGGTGTCACCCAGGGGCGTATCGCGCAGATCGAGTCCGGGGTCGGCACCTCCAGGGTCACCTTTGACGTGCTTCTGGGTATTCTTGGAGCGCTGGGCTACGACTATCGGATCGTGACGAAAAGGGCCGCCTGAGCGCGTATGGTCACGTAGGGTACTACTGGCTACACGCGGGGGACGCCAAACTTTAGTTTCCAGCTTCTCCCATCCATGAGAGAAAAAAACGTGAACAGTGGTTACGGCTCGATGACTCAAATCAGGGATTCAGCATGATGCTCTTAAGGGGGCTTGCGCTCTGGTCCGGAATAATGCTCGTGGAGACGCTGCACGGGATCGCGCGTGCGAGGTTTCTAGCACCTCGTGTCGGGGATCGCCGATCCCGGCAGATTGGCGTCTTTACGGGGTCTCTATTGATCTTCGTCATCACGCTCGCGCTGATTCCATGGGTCGGTGCTACCCGTTTCTCTGAACTTCTGCTGCTCGGCCTGATCTGGACCGTATTGACGGTTGCGTTCGAAATCGTTCTGGGGAGACTCATGTTTCACATGTCCTGGAAACGGATTTGGGCCGATTTCGATCTTCGGGAGGGGGGCTTGATGTCGCTAGGCCTACTCGTCATGTTGTTGTCTCCGTGGATTGCCGCCAAGATCCGACATCTCGTTTGACCGTGGCACGAGCGCCTATAGTCACGTAGGGTACTCCTGGCTACGACTCGGGGACGCCAAATGTAGCTGTGGAGAACCCCATTTAGAATGAAAGGCTTCAGGAATATTGACTAGAGAGATGCCACGTTTGCTTGTGAAATTGCTGCTTTTGCCATTATTTATGCTGTCAACGTCAGTCATACTCAGCAGTAATGCGAATTCGGAGGACAGCATGGTAGGAAAACAGAATATCGAGGCCCGTTACGGAGAAAAAGTGAAGTTCACGAAAGGTGATCCGATGCAATTCCCTGATTTCAAAATGACATTTAACGGAACGAGGAATGTGCCTGTGCCGCAATATACACACGGCTTTTTTGTATATTATGATTTTCAGATTGTGCAGAACAAAGAGTCCCAAATAGTTTCGTGGTCATCAGGTACTGGTGATATTGCGCCGGTATCATTTTCAGTGGGTGAGAAGCGATTTCAGTTGGAGCTCGGGATCTCTGATACAAAAGGTCAATTACAGTCAAATGAACTTGTGATCGAACTTGGCGCGAATAAAGTCACTAAGTGAATACGAAAGGTCCACGAATCGAAACTTTAGTGAACATGGTGAACTCGAACTCCTCGGGCGTACCTAGATAAACCTTTGGATTTCTGATTTGACACTTATACCAGTAATGGTATATTCTTTATGGTGAAGCGTTGGGTTGTCGTCGCTGAAAAGCAGGTTGCTAAGCAGCTGAAGAAGTTGCCTAAGGAAATCGTCGAGATCTTGGACCAATTAAGACACGATCTCGAAGAGGAGGGGCCGACGCCAAAAGGGTGGATTACAAAGCACGTTCACGGGAGAAAAGGAGTCTATTCTACGAGATTGAAACGGGAATATCGGGTTCTATACGAGGTAAGCGAGCCTCGTGTCATTTTGATCTCAGTCGCTCATCGAAGGGAGGTGTATTGAGAATGTTCAGCAATCAATTAGTTCAAATGATTATGAAACGACATCCGGAGTTAAAGGCGTTTTCATCGCGTCAGCTTCGGATTGTGAAAACTGCGCTTGCAGAAGCCGCTTCAGTATCTTCGCGAAAGATATTATCCAGTCAGGAGACGGATCGCCTTTTTCGCAGCTCTATCCACGATTCGGGAAAGCCCTCGGCGGCACTTCGAGCTTATCGTAAACGTAGCGAATTCACACAAAAGGAGTTGTCGAAGAAGTGTGGTATTCCACAGCCCCATATTTCAGCGATGGAAGCAGGGGGAAGAGCCATTGGATTGAATGTAGCTAAGAAGTTGGCGTTAGCTCTTGGAGTTGATTATAGAAAATTGATCTGATTCGGCGTCCCCTCTGTATGGCCACATAGGGTGCTCCTGGCTACGACTCGGGGACGCCAATTTTTGGACGCGCGATTTTCGGCCAGGATCGACCAGGGTAACCCGTAGGAAAAATTCAGCGTTTTGCCCGACAAGCGGGCCGTCGAACAGATTTTTTGGAAGAAATTTCGAAGTGCCGCAAGATCGGACGCCGTTGCCAGCAAGTCCGCCCGGTGCGCGGCCTCGGTGAACATTCGAAGATTGTCGAACGGGCCCGTCGGAGTATTGACGACGGCCGACAATTTTCCGTCCAATTCCGCTCTTTGATTCAAGAGAGATTCCTTTTTGGAAAGGTAGGTCGGCCGGTCGATTATGCCGTCGAGGTGGGCGTCAACGAGCCGATCTAATTTCTTGGAGATTCCTTCGATTTGTTCGGTGAGTTCGGCCTTCTTGGCGACGACGGGCCCTTTCGACTCTTCCTGCTCCTTGGCCAATTGGGCGAGGAAGTACGTAAGCGGTCGTTTTGAGGCGTTATAGAATTTCGCAGTAGGCGCGTCGTAAACTGGCGTGGATTCGTCGATGAGGCGGATCCGCGTTTTTTTTGGAGCGTACGACAAGGAGGATGCCAATGGAAGATACGAGTGTGGAACGGTATCGGCGGGTACGGCGACGTCGTGAGGAGTGGCGGTCGGTCGTGAATCGATACGAGGGGAGCGGTTTGTCGCGGGAGGAATTCTGCCGACGGGAGCAAATCTCGCTGAGCAGCTTGAGTCGGTGGAGTCGACTGGTGCGAGAGGCGGAGATCTCGTCAAAGGGATTCATGGAGCTGCGACCGCAGGGAGAGCGCCGGAGCTCTCGGGTGGAGCTGGAGTTTTCCTCCGGCGTGATTCTTCGGATTTGGGACTGAGGGATGTTCGGTTCCCGGATTTCACGAATCCTGGCCTATCAGGAAGCCGTCGATATGCGAAAGAGCTTCGACGGATTGATTGGGGTCGTCCAGACGGCTCTGTCCGAAGATCCGTTACCGGGGACGCTGTACGTGTTTCGGAATCGTCGAGGGAATTACGTGAAGGGAATTTTCTGGGACCGCACGGGATATTGCTTGTTCGCGAAGCGATTGGAGCGGGGGCGTTTTTCCATTCCGAGCGAAGAGCGCGTCTTTGAGCTTTCCGAGAAGATTTTTTTCTTGCTGTTGGACGGAATAATTCTTGGGTCTCGACGAGAAGTGCGATAGAGTTTTGTTGTTGATGATGATGGAAGAGCACGCTGCAAAGTTAAGCCAGAAGCAGATTGTAGCGTTGCTCTCTCTCAACGAAAAATTTCTCGATCTCCAACAACGATACGACCAAACTTGGCTCAACGGGGTATTTACCCAACGGATTCTCTTGCCGACGAATCCGTTCACGGTGGCGGCCCACTACGCGCTCAAACGAGAGACCGCCCTACGGGTGTTCTTGGAAAATCCGGAGGTGCCGATCGATACGAATCACATTGAGCGGCAGATTCGGCCTGTGGCGATCGGCCGCAAAAATTGGCTCTTCTGCTGGACCGAAATCGGAGCTCACTACGCAGGCATCGCAAACAGTCTGATTGCGACCTGTCGGCTTCACGACGTAGACCCGTACGAGTATCTCGTCGATGTTTTACAGCGCGTTGACACCCATCCGGCCTTCGAGGTGCATCGGCTGACGCCCAGACTCTGGAAACAAGAATTTTCCGCGACCCCTTTGAAATCGGATCTCGACCCGCGAAAAATTCAATAACGCCTCAAAACGACCGCTTACGGATGATCTCATCCTGAGTCAGCCCGTATTCTTTCCGAGCCGTCTTGTCGCTCAGTGTTGCTCCCTTGCCTCTCCACTCGGAATCCAAGTCGTTCATCTCGTCTCTCGCTCTCTTGCGCCGTTCCGGCCATTTCGCTGCCAGAAGCGATCGAGGTTTGCTTTGGAGTGCGGCCGGCTCTCCGGAAGGTCAGGAAGACCCTCAAGATAGATGACCTCCGCCGTGTGATTCACGTATCCCTCGAATACGAAGTCGTTCCAATACCTGCGCGTGGGGCCGAACTTCATATGGCGCTCGTACGCATCGAGAAGGACCTGCTTCGGGGCATCGGGTATCGTACGCCGGAAGTAAGCCTGCCATTCCCGCAGCGGTGGTCCGAGGACGATGTAGGGCGTCGTGAAAACAACGTGCTCCGGCGTGCCTGGAATCGGCGGTGGGAGCACACGGGCGTACCAGATCTCGCCCTTGTTCCCGAGGTAACCTGCCGGAACAATGGCGCGGCATTGGACACCGGTGATCAGATCCCTGAGGATCGCGAGACGGGGCTCGGTTCCCTCGTGGATGTATATACCCATCCGCGACTCCTGCATGAGGCGGATGAGACGCTGGAGCTCGGAGTTCATGCCAAAGGCCGCGCCGAGATCCGAGACGATCGTACCGATGGTCTCGTTCGCCGGCTCAGCGCACAGGTCGAAGAATGCCCAGCATGTGAAGTACGACGCGGTAAGCGGGCTCATCGGCGGCCCGCTCGGCAAATAGAGGTCCTCAGCCTTGGCTACGATGTCCGCGAGCGCCGCCATCTCGTCGAGGGAGGTGATCAGCTCCGACATCACCGACATCTGGTTTTGAGCGTAGAGGTACGCCGCATGCGCGGGATGGTAGGCGGCAAGCTTCTGACGGGTCACCACCGTCTTCTGCAGCTCCTCAGCGGTCACACGGCCCTCGATGACGCTCCGGATATCCACGACCTTTTCGCGAATCTCCCGCTTCATCTTGGCAACGAGTCTTGCGGCGATCGTACGGCCTGGCTTCGCCCGGGCGGTCGCCGCGTTCGACTTCGTGGAACCGAACGGCGCGATTACCAGATTATCGTCCTCGACCCAGTATACACGGACGTTGCCGTTCGGGCGCCCTTCGGTTGCGACGATGCGCCTGCGATCGCGGGGATAGTATGTCTTTTTGTACTCGATGAGCCCGGAGATAAGGCCATCCGTGTCGGTAGACGTAAGCTCCGGCCATGGCTGCCCGACCTTGGAGATGATGGTTCCGAGGATCTCTCCATGCCGTTTCCGGAGACCTTGATCGCCGAGGGCAGCGTTCCAGGCGGCGCTGGCTAGGAGGATCACCGTTTCGACGGCCTGGGGTGAAACCGCTGCATCCGGATCCTTCAAGAGACGGAAACCCATCTCCTTGATGATCTCGGAAAGCTTTCGATTCCCCTCCGCCGTTTTCGATCCGAGCCGGCGAGAAAGAAACTTCAGAACGCCGCCCTTTTTCGATCTGTTCGCCACGTGTCGGGTTCTCTATGGGCTCGCCTGTCGCCGCCTTGATTTCTTTGCCTTCTCCCTTCTCAACTCGCGGGCATCCCGCCACGCAGCGTGGGTTACCTCGTCGAGAATCTCGGTCTGGAGAAAGGGCTCGATACCGTCGGCCGACGTCTGCTGTGATGACTCGGCATCGGCCATGCCGCTTTCGGTTTCGCGCCAAATAGACAGGCGCGGCGCATCGGACCAGGAGCGGCAAGCTTCTCCGACGGCGTTCTCGATGATCTTGAACTCGCGATCAGGAAGGCTGTCGTGTTCGGCGACGATACAAACGATGCGGTCCCAGTTGTCGAGTTTATTGCTTCCCACACGCGGCCTACCCCGGATCAGCTCAATGACGTGCCGGACCGCTTCTGCGAGTCCCATCAATGGCTCCCCGTCCCTCGTATCGGTCATCCGTCCACCCGTTGCCGGTGCCGAGAATGCCGGGCAAGACGTTTTGAGGCAAGGACTTTATTTCGGATCCCGCGCTTTCCTGACCGGTGAACTCACATGGGTCCGTGGAAGCGCTGTTCCCGTATCCGGAGGGCAGGCTGGGCGCACATCCGGAAATTGAATTGGCTTACAGGTCCTGGTAGAGGGAAGCGTCCGCCACGGACACGGGCTCAGGAGGTTACGTGCGAAAGACGAGGCCGTCTTCAGCGCGTCAGAGATCTGACGGCGCGCTCTTCGAAACGATTCATGAATTGTTGCTCAAACGGTACGGGACGATGACCCTCTCGGAGATGGAGCGATTTCTAACAGAGGACGGTCTGGGTGCCGCCTTCCAGGCTGTTTCGCACCTCATCGCGGAGATGAACCCCCTTGGACGGGGCCAAGCGCGATGGGGTGCGTCCTGATGGAGAACAAGCCCGAAGTGTGTCGTCTGGCGCCTATCGGGAAGTTCACAGGAATGGTTACGGGAAAAGTGTCGTACGGGTACCTTCCGCCGGTGCGCGATTGCCCAGCCTGTGAAACGGATGTCAAAGTGAAGCTCTCGGATTATCTCTCCTCGGCAGAAACCCCAGAGGGACGCCTACAGCACGGGCGGTTCCACAGTACTCTCCGGAAGTACGGTGCCGGGCCGCCGGAAGAACGGGCCGCCGTGCGGTGTGCGGTTGTTCTCAAGGAACTCTACGACATTGACGGCCTGCTGTTCCGCTATGGCCTTGGCACGAAGGACCGGCCGCCGACCGAGACCCTGGTAGAAACCGCGGCTGCGACCACCCCCTACGAACGACTTCTGAAACGTCTGGAGAAGAGTCGGCGAGGCCGCAAGCGGCCAGGGAAAGAAACAACGGACGGAGGCAAAGAGGCAGCGGATGAGATTCGTGGCGGCCTGGCGCCGCGTTCGGCCAAGCAGCTCGATTTGGCCTGGGGATCTATCAAAGGAGCGGAACATGGGAAGTGACAGAGCAACTCGTACCCCTGGTAGCGGCAGGCGGGCGATCGCGGACGTGTTTGAGGAATTCGTCGGCGAACAGGAACCACGGATCTCGCGGAAAAAGGTGGAGAGGTACAAAGAGGTTCTCGGTCTGTCGCGTACCTATCTCGACGATTACGGTTACGAGGGTCTGCACAAGGACGAGCGGAAGGTCTTCGAACGGGGCTACAATGCCAAAGGCGATGCGCATCGCGACTTCTTGTCAGATCTTCGGTCCTCAGCAGATCCTCCCGAATTTGGGTATGTTTCTCGACTACTTCATGGTCCGCAAGGTGATCGTCGGGCAGGATCTTCTTCGGGCTTCCGGGACGGTAAGCAAGAAGCTTTCCCGCTGGTTGGGGGAACGAGGATATGTAGACGCGGACGCGGCCTCGGAAGGCGCGGAAAGAGGTGCCGACGCCGCTCGGGATCTGCCGCGTGCAGAGCGCGCCGCGAGAATTCTGTGGGAAGCCGCGGCGAATTCGGTCGTCGACCCGACCGACCTGAGCGAGGATGACTTGATCGACTTCGATCACTTCACGATCTGCAAGCTCCGTCCCGGCCAGCTCTGGCTGACGCATTTCGAGAGCGGCAAGGAGCAGCCGCTCGCCCCGATCGCCGTACCGGAGGCTGCGACGAAGCTGCTTCAGGAGGGATGGGATCTGGGATGTGCGCTGGGACGTGTGCGGGGAAAGTGGTGGCTTGTCGAGGTCGGAAGCG